>JAFGDX010000002.1 GCA_016931875.1 Prolixibacteraceae bacterium | reverse complement strand
TGCAGGTATTGCGTGGCAGCGTTGTCTGTTCCTTTCAAAATTCCAATGGCATCGGTAATCGTCATACTTTTAATGCTGTTTACAAAAATGGGTTTGGCCTCCGAAACGGCATCTTCAGCCGCGCGGTTAATGCTCAGAATAACATCTTCGACCAACTTTTCACCTCCCGGAATTTTACTGATGTTGTCAACAATTACACTGGCTTCGGGTGGCAACAGAATTTTAACCATTTCATCTTTATAATATCCGTTGGTAACGCCTAAAATATCTACCGATTTATTGGTTCCCACAACAAGCGCCTCTTTTAATCCGGCAACAATTTCGGTGCGGGTGAGTGGCTGGCCCTCATCAAGTGTTTCCTGGGCAATTTGCATCAGTTCGGCACAAGAGGTTAACAAAAACAAAAAAGCGACTGACAAGGTTTTTGCAAGTTTCATTTTACATGTTTTTTGAAATTGGTTCCAAGATACAATGATTTTTTTACGGAAGATGGTTTATTTTTTGAAGAGTTGTTTTACCAAATCGGTGCGCCCCTTTTTTTCCAGGTCGTTTTTGATTGAATTTTTGAATTCGTTTTTATACCAAAAGAAAAACTGCCGCTGGGTTTCTTTGTCGTGTTTGTTTTTGGCTGTATAAATTTTTTCCATGGTGTAGGGATGATAACCTGAATAATAGACCACGGTTGCCAGTGTCATTGGGGTGGGCGTAAAATCCTGCACCTGCTCCAGCCTGAAGTTCATTTTTTTTGTACGGATGGCTAAATCAGCCATATCTTCCGATTTGCTTCCCGGGTGGCTCGAAATAAAATAGGGAATCAGCTGCTGGTTCAGGTTTTCTTCCTTGTTGATTTTGTTGAATTCTTCGTTGAGTTCCTCGAAAAGCTTGAACGAGGGTTTTCGCATAAATTTCAGAACTTCGTCCGACGAATGTTCCGGCGCAACTTTCAACCGCCCTGAAACATGGTGTTTTACCACTTCGCGTAAATATTGCCGGTTGATTTTATCGGTTTCTTCGTTTCCGGTTTTTCCTAAAATCATATCATAACGGATGCCGCTGCCCACAAATGCTTTTTTTATTTTGGGGTTTTGCCGTACTTTTTTGTATAAATCGAGCATGGCTTTGTGGCTGGTGTCGAGGTTTTTGCAAATGTTGGGAAAAATACACGACGGGCGTTTGCATTTCCTGCAAATTTCTTCGTGAATGCCTTTCATTTTGTACATATTGGCCGAGGGGCCGCCCAAATCGGAAATGTAACCTTTAAAATCGGGCATTTGGGTTACTTTTTCCACTTCTTTTAATACCGATTTTTCTGAACGGCTGGCAATAAATTTTCCCTGGTGGGCCGAAATGGTACAAAAAGTACATCCGCCAAAACAGCCCCGGTGAATGTTTATCGAGTGCCGGATCATTTCGTAGGCCGGAATGGTTTCTTTGTTGTTGTAGCGCGGATGAGGAAGCCGGGTATAAGGCAAATCGTAAACCCGGTCGATTTCTTTTTCCTTGAATGTGGGCCACGGCGGGTTGACAACAATTTTACGGTCGCCAATTCGCTGAATCAGTTTTTTGGCCTCCATTTTATTCGACTCTTCCTCGATGTGCATAAAATTACGCGCAAAGGTTTTGCGGTCGGCCAGGCATTCTTCGTGCGAAGCCAGTTCCAGTTCATCCCAGTTCTTTTTGGTGGCAAATTCCTCATCGGTGCCAACCAAAAAGGAGGTTTGCGGAATGGTAGTGAGGCTTTTCACCGGAACACCTCTTTTTACCAGGCGGGCAAATTCCACTATCGATTTTTCTCCCATTCCGTAAAACAGCATATCGGCTTTTGAATCTACCAAAATAGAGGGCATCAGTTTATCCGACCAGTAGTCGTAGTGTGTTACCCTGCGCAGCGAAGCCTCAATTCCGCCAATTACCAGCGGAACACCGGGGTAAAGTTTTTTTAGAATATTGGAATAAACCACCGTTGCATAGTCGGGGCGCTGTCCAGCCTTGCCGCCCGGAGTGTAGGCATCGTTGTGGCGTTTGCGTTTTCCGGCAGTGTAGTGGTTAACCATCGAGTCCATATTTCCGCCGGTAACCGCAAAAAACAAACGCGGCTTTCCCAGTTTTTTGAAATCGCGCAAATCATCTGTCCAGTTGGGTTGGGGAACGATGGCAACACGCAAACCTTCGGCTTCGAGAACACGGCCAATTACTGCCGCTCCAAACGACGGGTGATCAATATAAGCGTCACCGGTAAAAAGTACCACATCGATTTCGTTCCAGCCCAGTTGTTTTACCTCTTTTGCCGATGTGGGTAACCATTGCATTTTATCTGATTGAAAATTGGTCATACCCTCTTATTTAGTATTGTAACAAATAAATCATCTTTTTGATGTAAAAACATTGTATTCATTTAACGCCGGATGCATTGCTCCGTGCTGTTTGCCTTATTTATTTGTCGTTCAGCAAAAATAATATTTGTTGTTATAGCAGGGCCTGTTTTGCCCGGATATAAAACAAAAATTGAAAAAACATTCTATTTTTGTACCTTTAGTTTTGTGTGGTTTTGTTTAAACCGTAATGCAGCTATAAATGGAATTATTAAAACCTAAGGACATTTTCAAAGCCCGTCCTGCATTTACTTTACTCGGCGGCGAGTATTTTGCCAAATTCCTGATGTACATTCTTCGGTTTAACAAGCTGAATAAAATTTACAACCAGATTGCCGGAAAGCACGGGCTTGATTTTATCGATGAGGTGATAAACAGCCTTGAATTTAATATTGAATTTGATGAGCAGGAATTAAAAAGAATTCCGCAAAAGGGGCCGGTAATTGTGGTTTCAAACCACCCGTTTGGCGGGCTCGACGGGTTGATCCTGATAAAATATTTGTCGATGGTGCGCAGCGATGTGAAAGTGATGGCCAATTTTTTACTGCAAAAAATTGAACCCGTTTCCAACTATTTTATTGCCGACAATCCGTTTGATAAAAACAATTCAGAAAGCAGTTTTACCGGAATAAAACAGGCGGTTTCGCATTTAAAAAACGAAGGGGTTTTGTGTTTGTTTCCGGCCGGCGATGTGAGTACCTACGGAACATTTGACAGTGCTACCGACCAGGTGTGGCAGTTTCCGGTGGTAAAATTTGTAAAAAAGGCCAGGGTGCCGGTTATTCCTGTTCTTTTTCAGGGAACCAACAGCCGGCTGTTTCATATCCTGGCAAAAATTCATCCTTCGCTTCGGCAAGTGAGACTTCCATCTGAATTACTGAGTAAAAAGCATAAAATAATTAAAATGCGAATTGGTAATCCGATAAAAGTTGATGATCAGGATAAATTTGAAGATGTTTACCAGTTTGGGCGATTTGTAAGGGCTAAAACGTACAGTATGGAATC
>JAFGDX010000316.1 GCA_016931875.1 Prolixibacteraceae bacterium | reverse complement strand
GAAAAAATAATTTATTTAAACAAAGACACAACCTCCTCTTTGGTAATTTTCCCGAACGGATTGTTGGAGTTGATAAATTTATCGGCCAGCGAACTTTTGTGTTCCTGTAGCTGCTGAATTTTTTCTTCGATGGAATTTTCGGTTATAAACCGGTACACAAACACGTGCTTGTCCTGCCCGATGCGGTGTGCACGGTTGATGGCCTGATTTTCAGCTGCCGGATTCCACCACGGATCGATGATAAAAACATAGTCAGCTTCAGTGAGATTTAATCCCACGCCGCCGGCTTTTAACGAAATCAGGAAAATGCGGTTTTCCTTATCGTTCTGAAACTTTTGAATGACCTCCTCGCGTTTGGAGGTTTGCCCGGTGAGCAGGCTGTATTTCCAGTTTTGCTGCTCAATTTTTTCCCTTAGCAACTCCAGGTGTTTTACAAACGAGGAAAAAATAAGCACTTTGTGTTTTTCGGCCACCAGGTTTTCGAGCATTCTGAAAATCTCTTCAAATTTCCCTGAACTGTCTTCGTTGTTTTTCTCCATCAGCGACGGATGATTGGCCAGTTGCCGCAATTTGGTGAGCCCCTGCAAAATTACAAATCCCGATTTTTCAATTCCCTCCTTTTCAATATTTTCCAGAATTGTATTTCGAATAACCGATTTTTCATGTTCATATTTTTTATACTGCGCTTTCGACATTTCGCACACCCGCACCTGCTCCACCAGCGGTGGTAAATCTTTTGCCACTTCTTCCTTTTTCCGCCGCAAAATAAAGGGTCGGATTAAAATCTGCAGTTTCTCCTGCTGCTCCAAATTTTTGTGTTTCTCAATGGGGGTAATAAAACTGTTTCTAAAAAATGCCAGGTTTCCCAGAATGCCTTTATTCAAAAAATTCATTTGCGACCACAAATCCGACAATGAATTTTCAATAGGAGTTCCGGTTAACACCAGGCGGTGCTGAGAATGGAGTTTCATTACTGCCTTGTAGGTTTTTGAAGCCGGATTTTTAATCAACTGGCTTTCATCGAGTATAAGGTAGAAGAATCCGGTTTTCGACAATATTTCAACATCATTCCGAACCGTTCCGTAGGTGGTTAAAATAATGTCGTAAAACTGTGCAATCTTTTCCAAATCAACCGCTTTTTTTCGCTGAACGCCAATATGTTTGTAAGTTTTCAAGGTGGGTGTAAATTTCCGGATTTCATTGTCCCAGTTGTGCACCAGCGATGTGGGCAAAACAATTAAACTGGCAGGTTGTATTTTCTGATCATTATTATCATCACCGAACAAATCGAGCTGTCCGTTGCTTTTTAACGGGTCTGCCAATTCTATTGTCTGTTTTTTAGGTCGTTTTAATTTCAGCAACAGCGAAAGTGTTTGCAAGGTTTTTCCCAGGCCCATGTCATCAGCCAAACAACCGCCAAACCCGTTTTTATACAAATGAAACATCCATTGAAAACCTTCTTCCTGGTACCTTCTTAGTTTGGCTTTTAAATTGGCTGGCAAAGCAATGTCGCCGCCTGCGGGTGTTTCCATTTTCTGAAAATGTTCCATCAACGACCTGTCAAATTGCTGCAACCCGTTTTTCAGCAACATAAAATGGTGTTTTTCAAACTGCAGTTTTTCGCCCTGTCCTTTTGAAAAAGGAATTAACCCTTTATAGCGGGCAAACCATTCATCGGGTAAAACGGCAATTTCGCCGTTGGGCAGTTCAAACTCGCGAATATCGTTCAGAATGTATTTTTTCAGTTTAATAAAAGGAATACGAAATTCGCCAAAACGCACGGTGGCGTAAACATCAAACCAGTCTCCCGAGGTTTTGGTTTTCATTTCTATGTGTTGTTCGCCAGTAAAATATTTTTTTTCGGCATCCTTCTGAATAAAATATACACCCCTTTTTTCCAGTTGTTGCTGGTGCTTGTTAATCCAGCTTACCAACCAATAAACTGCATTTCCGCTTTCCAGCAAATCTATTTCCCCGGGCATAAAATAGCCGTTGTTTTCCTTCAGCCCGGTTTCATTCAGAAAATTCAGAATTTGTTTCTCCCAACTGGTGTTTCGTGTTACTTTTTCAAAAACATAAGTGCCATTTTCTTTGAGCAGGTTAACCGCCACTTTGCGGGTTGAATTGGGCAGAAACTTCTCGTTGCCGTAATAAAAATAAAGCACCAGACAAGGTTCCTGTTTCAAATTTGTTTCGAGATTTAACACCCCTTTTTTCGCCAAATTCTCTTCCCGAATCCGAAAGCCTTTTGCATGAACTTCATAATCGCGCACTGTATTTAACACAAAACCCGAATAATATTTTTGTTCAATGGAATGCGGTACAGTAACCACCTCTTTGTCGAAAAAAGGGACAAGCTTTTTGGAGCTCAGTTCCTCAAAAACAATCAGCCTGTCACGATGAATCATCATGCAGGGCTGGTTGCAGATTATTTTCAGGTTGGTATTTTGTAATGAAAGCTCTTTTGAATCGAGAAACACTTTCAGCCGGTAACGCGTTTCATTTTCGGTGCGTTCAAAATAAAAAACCGGTCTTGCAAAAAGCGGCTGAACATGGATCTCGTCCTCATCGTACAGGTTGGCGTATTTCACCTCCTTGTTTAACAAACGTACCGGGCTCAGCATCAAAATACCGGCTACTTTGTACATTTGTTTCTCAATGTAAGGCATCACATTTTTTTCAAAATATCCGGGTTTAAGCGACGAAAAAAACTCGGAAACGCTTCCGGCACGTGAGAATTTTCTCACCAGGTTTTCATCGCTGTATTTTTCAATAATTTGAACCAGCTCCTTTTCGTAGGGTTGAAATGTATATTCCGGGTTATTTTCCAGGTCGCGGGGTTTCACATGGGTTTTCACGGTATAAAACTGCTCCTTTCTGTTTATCAGATAGGGGACAAAAACGGTTCCCAAAAACCGGTGTTCTGTAAGGGCAATTATAAATTCGGTTTCAGCCATACCATGTTGCAGTTAACTTTCCTTTTTGTTTTCTTTTTCAATTGAACAAAACATTTGAATCAAAAAGAACCTCAAATATAAAAAGGAAAAAGCAAAACCGGAAAAACCCAATGAAAATGCGAAGATAAGTTAACAATCTTCCTTCTTCCGT
>JAFGDX010000031.1 GCA_016931875.1 Prolixibacteraceae bacterium | reverse complement strand
TTTAATTGATGCGCATGAAAAGAAGCAAACCAAAAATTTGTTTCTGAAATATTTTAAAAAATGGCCATGGTTTGTAGCAGTTTGCGCAATAAGTGTTGCCATTGGTTTTTTTTATTATAAAAATTCTCCCAATGTTTACCAGGTAGGCAGCCGGATTTTAATAAAAGGGGAGGAGTCAAATTTGAGTAATGTATTATCGTTTGATAATCCCATAATGAATATGGGTAAAAAGTCGAATATTGAAAACCAACTCGGTATTTTGCAGTCGTATACATTATATCAAAAAGCGTTAAATAACCTCAATTGGAAAACCAGTTGGTACAAAAAGGAATTGCTGTACAACAAAGAATTATACAACAGTGAACCTTTTGAACTGGTTTTGCCGCCCAATGCAATGAATGCAGAAGAAGTACTGATTGGTATTGAGCCCCTCAACGAAAAACAATATTTTCTGAAGATTGAAGGTGAAACCAGCATGAATGGATATGCACAGGCAATTAATATTGAGCAAACCATGAATTTTGGCGAGCCGGTGTTAAACGATTTTTTCAATTTTACCATCAATGCAGGTTATGGGCAACCCGGAGAAACCTATTATCTGAAATTCAATAACCTTAATGCACTTACCAAACAATACTTGGGTAAAACCGAAATCAGCCTGGAGGAAGTGAATTCCGACCTCATTTCAATTAAGATTGTGGGAGTAGATCCCCAGAAAGAGGCTGATTTTATCAATGAGTTAAACAATGTTTTTATTCAGTTTGGGGTGCAAAATAAAAACCGGAGTTCGGATAATTCAATGGAATTTATTGATTCGCAACTGGCCCGGATACAAACATCACTCAAATCATCAGAAGATAATTTTAGCAACTATCGAAAAAATAACCAGGTGATGAATTTGGGACAGGAAGCACAACTGGTCTATTCAAAACTGGAAGAAATTGAGAATGATCAATACCTGACCCAGTTGCAATATGATTATTACCGCGATTTGCAGCAATATCTCGATGATTCACAAAAAATTGAGGAAATGGTTAATCCGTCGGTGATTGGTATAACCGATGTCAACCTTACCAATATGCTTACCAAATTGATGGACCTTTACAGTCGCCGTTCTGTTTTATCAATGAGTGTTCAGGAGAAAAACCCCAGCTTTGTTATGCTGGAAAAGGAGATAAAAATTACCAGAGATGCCCTGGAAGAAACACTCAAAAACCAGTTGAAATCTACGGAAACAAAACTGGCAAGTATGCAGGAACGGTACAATTCTATTCAGGACCGGTTAAAAAAATTACCGGAAACCGAGAAAAAACTGGTTAGCATACAGCGCGAGTTTGATTTAAATAACGATCTCTATACCTACATGCTTCAGAAAAAAGCGGAAGCTTCCATCTCGAAAGCTTCCATTGCCCCCGAGGTGCAGGTTATTGATCCTGCTATAGTTGAAGCGGCCATAAAAGTGGGCCCCAGCCTGGTTAAAAATGTGGTGCTTGGAGTATTTGGAGGATTCTTTTTAACCTTTGCTATCATCACCCTGATTGGTTTTTTTAATAATAAAATTGAAACCAGGGAGGAAATTGAAAAAGCAACCAGATTACCCGTGCTCGAAGGAATTATTCAGCATAAATACAAAGTGAAGTTGCCGGTTATTCATCATCCACGTTCAGGAATTGCAGAATCTTTCAGAGGAATAAAATCAAATCTGAATGCTATTCTGGAACAACCCGGGGCCAAAGTCGTTTCCATAAATTCACTTATTCCGGGTGAAGGTAAATCTTTTATTTCTTCCAATTTTTCGGCCATTCTTACAAAAACCAACAAGAAAGTATTGTTGATTGGCGCCGATATGCACAAACCCACCCTTCATCATTATCTGGATTTGAAAGAAGCGCCGGGGTTAAGCAATTATCTTCAGAACGAAAAAACAATGGATGAAATTATAATGCCCACTTTGGTACCTAATTTATCCATTATTCAGGCCGGGCCGGTTCCGCCAAATCCTTCCGATTTAATTGATGGCGACAAACTGGAAAAATTGGTTGAAAGAGCCAGAAAAATGTATGATTATATCATTTTTGACAATGCTCCCTTGTTGCTGGTTCCTGATGCAATTATAACCAGCCGGTTTTCTGATGTAAGCCTGTTTATTTTACGAATAAACCACAGCCACAAAGATCAGATAGGGCAAATAAACAAATTAGTTGACTTTAATAAAGTTCAGCGTGCCGCCATTGTAATAAACGAAACCCCGGACCGTGGTTATGGTTACGGGAATAAATACTGGAAAAAAGGGTATGGTGAATACAAAGGCAAAATGAGTATCGCCTGATAAAACAATTGACAACATCATTATAAATTTTTAAGCGGTTTGAGTATGATTATAGCGGTAGATTTTGACGGGACAATTGTAAAACATAAATACCCCGCCATTGGGAAAGAAATCCCCTATGCAATTAAAACATTAAAGCTTTTTCAGGAAAAAGGGCATAAACTTATTTTGTGGACGTATCGTTCAGGAAAGGATCTGGAGAAAGCGGTAAAATTTTGCGAAAAACGGGGGCTTACTTTCCATGCTGTGAACAATAATTTTGAAGGAGAAGAATTTGACGGAACCTACAGCCGGAAAATTTATGCAGATCTGTATATTGATGACCGGAATATTTTGGGAATTCCGGAGTGGGAAAAAATTTACGAGATGTTGACAGACGATAACCCGGAGAAAGCAGAAGAAAAAAAGAAGTTTAATGTGAAACTTTTTGAGTGATTTGTGAAAATATTGAACAGTGTTACATTAATTTGTTTATAATAGTTTCAAGCAAACTTTTACCCATTCTATTTTTTGTATAAAATAGTAAGGTAAGTCGGATTTTATAATTTTAATTGGTGTTAAAATGCTTTTTAATTCGATTGACTTTGCGATATTTTTGCCAATTGTATTTTTACTCTAC
>JAFGDX010000315.1 GCA_016931875.1 Prolixibacteraceae bacterium | reverse complement strand
GTAATTGTGCTTACCATAATGAAAAATAAAAAAGAAAGAAATCTGCTCGGAATTTTTAGAAAAGTTTCGAAAATAGAAATTCAAGGGATTGCAACTGCCAACACAGTTTTACAAGAAAATGACATTATGGTTTTATATGGTCATAATGACAATATTCAGAATCTACTAAAAAATGATTCTAACCGTGACTAATGTATCTAAAAAACTCAATGTATGTCTGCCTTAATGAGAAACCATCCTGTTTATCCATTCCAAAAATCAAAAAGAAATTGAATAATGGCACGATTTTTAAAAAGCCGGAAAATATCGCAAGGCACTTCGCCGGGTTCGCTGATTTTTATCGGGAACAAAAAAATGGACCAGTCGCAAATCCATGTGATGGTTTACAACCGCGAAACACTGGAGGAAAAACAAATTGATGATATCAGCGAAATTCCTGAAAATATTCCCGCCGACTCGGTTTTGTGGATAAACATTTACGGGCTGCAGGACACGCTGCTGATTGAAAAAATTGGCGAAAAATTCACCATTCCCCCGCTGGAACTTGAAGACATTCTGAACACCGACCAGCGTCCGAAAATTATTGAAAACGAAAACAATCTCACCCTTTTTCTGAAAGTTCTGGAATACGACCAGGAAAATACGCGTGTAAACGGCGATCATATATCCATGGTTTTAGGCCCCAATTATGTGATAACATTTCAGGAACGGGTGGCACGCTATTTTGAGCCGGTTCGCGAACGGATAAGAAACAACAGGGGAAAAATCAGAAAGTCAGGGCCTGATTATCTGGCTTACACCCTTGCTGACACCCTGGTTGACGGCTACCTTCAAAGCATCGAAAACCTGGGGGCTGCCATTGAAAACATGGAAGAAGAAGTTTTTACGGTAACAAAAAAAGAAGTTGTTCAGAAAATTTACCGTCTCAAAACCAATGTCAGTTTTATCCGGAAAAGCGTGTTCCCGCTCAAAGAAACATTGCTGCTTATAACCAAAATGGATTCAAAATTTATTCAGAAAAAAAACCACTCCTTTTTTAAGGATTTGCTCGATCTTTCTACCCAGGCAATGGAAGCCGTGGAAATTTACTACAATATGACCAACGACTACCTGAATATTTACCATGCAAACGTGGGAAACCGGACAAACGATGTGATGAAAGTGCTCACTATTTTTGCTTCCATTTTTATTCCGCTTACTTTTATTGCCGGCGTATACGGAACCAATTTTGACGTTTTGCCCGAATTGCATTTCAAATACAGCTATTTTATTATGCTGGCGGTTATGCTGGTAATTGCCTTGATAATGCTGCTTTTTTTCAAACGCAAAGACTGGCTTTAAGAACGGCATAATAAAAAGAAGACCAAAGTTGAAAACAAAAGATAAAAGAACGATAAAAATAATGGTTTATTAAAAACAGAGGATATGCAGGTTATTTTAGGATCAGGCGGTGCCATTGGAATTGATTTGGCCCGCGAATTAAAAAAATTTGACAACAAAATCAGGCTGGCAAGCCGGAACCCAAAAAAAGTGAACACTGACGATGAACTTTTCAGGTGCGATTTAACCCTGCCCGGCGAAGTTGACAGGGCTGTCAGCGGAGCCGATGTGGCTTATCTGACCGCCGGATTACCCTACAAAATAAAAGTGTGGCAAAAACAATGGCCCCTTATTATGCAGAATGTAATTTCGGCGTGCAAAAAACACAAAACCAAACTTGTTTTTTTCGACAATATTTACATGTATAACCCCGAAAAGCTCAACCCGATGACGGAAGAAACCGAAGTTCGGCCTTCAAGTAAAAAAGGAAAAGTGCGGGCAGAAATTGCACAAATGATTCTCGACGAAACCGCCGCAGGAAATCTTAAAGCGCTGATTGCCCGTGCGGCCGATTTTTACGGCCCGGGAATCAACAACAGTGTTTTAAATGAAATGACATTTAAAAACTTTAAGGCCGGTAAAAAAGCCAACTGGTTTTCTTCACTCGATAAAAAGCACAACTTCACCTACACACCCGACGCGGCAAAAGCGACCGCACTTTTAGGAAATACGGAAGAAGCATACGGGCAGGTCTGGCATCTGCCAACCGCCGAAGCTTACACCGGAAAACAATGGATTGAAATGATAGCCACTGAAATGGGTGTTCAGCCCAAAGTACAGGTAGCGCCTAAATTTCTTGTGTCAGTCATGGGTTTATTCAATTCCATTATGAAGGAATTTGTGGAAATGTTGTACCAGTATGACCGTGATTATGTTTTTGACAGTTCGAAATTTGAAACCAAATTTAAAATGAAGCCAACACCGGTAAAGGAAGCCATTAAAGAAGTGGCAAAAACCTTCTGAAATAAAAAATAATTTGTAATTTCCTTGGCAACTTAACTGTAAGCGACTTTTCAAAATGGATACCATTCGTGCCTATCTGACTGAAACTACAGGACTGACCCACGAGAGCCTCAACAAAATTATTTTGTCGCTGGCTGTTATTTTTGTTTTGTGGATGTTCCGCATAGTGGTTTTGAGAATGGTTTGGCGGCAAACCAAAAATGTAAAAACCCGCTACCAGTGGAAACGAACGCTTTCCATGACCATTCCTTTTATCGGTATTATTTTGGTGGGAAGTGTGTGGGTTGAGGCATTCCGGCAGTTTGGCGCATTTTTGGGATTGTTTTCGGCGGGGCTGGCAATCGCTTTAAAAGACCCGCTCACCAATCTGGCCGGTTGGGTATTTATTATGTTCCGAAAACCGTTTGTGGTTGGCGACCGTGTGCAAATTGGCGAACATGCCGGCGATGTGGTCGACATTCGTCTTTTTCAATTTACCATCCTCGAAATAGGCAACTGGGTGGATGCCGACCAAAGCACCGGCAGAATTATTCACATACCCAACGGAAAAGTTTTTATGGAAGCGCAGGCCAACTACAGCACCGGGTTTGAATACATCTGGAATGAACTCAGGGTCAGGCTTACCTTTGAAAGCAACTGGGAAAAAGCAAAAAACATCCTTCAGCAAATTATAAACGAATATGCTGCGGATATCAGCAAAGATGCCGAAAAAGAAATATTTGAAGCCAGTAAAAACTACATGATTTACTACAAACACCTAACCCCCATTGTGTACACAAAGGTGAAGGAATACGG
>JAFGDX010000314.1 GCA_016931875.1 Prolixibacteraceae bacterium | reverse complement strand
GATCGCTCAACTTCTCCCAAATAATCTGGCTTACCACAAGTACATCGGGGATGGTTGTATGCTCATCCAGAGAATAATATTTACAAACTTCATAATGCCGTGAAGTGTAAAGACTTGGTGGATTATTTTCAGCTCCGTCAACCACACCGCTTTGCAAAGCAGTATAAAGTTCACCCCACGAAATCGGGGTTGCTGAACCTCCCAGGGCACGAATCATTTCAACCGCGGTTATACTGCGCATTACCCTTATTTTTAAACCGGCCAAATCATCGGGGTGATGAATGGGTCTGTCGATGGTGTAAAAACTGCGCGAGCCCGCGTCGTAGTATGTCAATCCACGAATCCACTTGTCCTCGGTACTCAACAGCAAATCTTTTCCAATTTCGCCATCCATAATCTTAAAGGCATGTTCTTTCGAGCGAAAAATATAGGGCAAGCCAAACACTTTATACGCATCGGTAAAACTTTCCATTACGGCTGCAGAAACTTTGGTAATAGCGAGGCTTCCGATTTGAACCAGTTCAACACACTGCTGTTCAGAGCCCAATTGTTCAGCCGGATAAACTTCTATTGTCAGCTGTCCGTCAGAAAGTTCACTGCAACGTTGAGCCATAAATTCCATGGCTTTATGAACCGGGTGGTCGGTAGGTAAACCATGTGCGAGTTTTAGTTCCGTTTTTTCGGAAATGCTGGTGCAGGAATTCATTATAAAGAATAAAATGATTCCTGATAAAATTGATATTCTGGTATATTTCATCCGTTTATGGTTGATTGGTTTTTATATTTTTGAATTATCTGAAGTGTTTCTTTGCATTTTTCGGTAATGTATAAATAATTTTCCCCTGCCAAAACTTCTTTGGGAAAAAGTTGCGAACCCATTCCCACACAGGTTGCGCCGGCTTCAAACCAGGCTTTTAAATTCTCTTCGGTTGGAGCAACCCCGCCAGTGGGCATAATACTGGTCCATGGCATTGGGCCTTTTACCGCTTTTACAAACGATGGGCCGCCCACTTGCGAACCCGGGAATATTTTTACCACTTCGGCTCCCAATTCATGAGCCCTCCCAATTTCAGTTACTGAGCCACACCCTGGACTCCACGGTATTTTACGTTTGTTGCAAACCCGTGCCGTGCCCTCATCAATTAATGGTGAAACGATAAAATTTGCCCCCAAAGCAATATACATGGCTGCCGTTCCTTCGTCAATTACCGAGCCCACTCCCATAATCATTTCCGGGCAATTTTCTGTGGCCCATTTGTTCAGGTCGGCAAAAACCAGGGTGGCAAAATCGCCCCGGTTGGTAAATTCAAAAACACGCACACCTCCTTCATAACAGGCTTTTACAACTTTTCTGCAAACTTCGGGCTCTGCGTGATAAAACACCGGAACCAAACCGGTTTCGCTCATTTTTAATACTACTTGAATCCTGGAAAATCGGGCCATATGTCAATTACAAATTATAAATTAAAAATTACAAATTAAAAACAACCTTATAGGTTGTGCTGATTATCATATATTATTTCTAGTTGATGAAGCTATTTTGCCTAATATATTTTTTAATTCAGTAGACTCTTGTATAAGTATTAATAATTCTTCTTCCATAGCTCTCTCAAATGAAAGTGTTGCACTGGTTAATCTCAACCAATAATTACTTTCCCGCATTTCTTTTAATGCAATATCGATTTTAAATAAAAAATCTGCCCTGGAAAAAGCAGCTTGTGCTTCTTCATAGTTTGCACCGGAAGACGACGACGATCTGGATAACTGATACCGAATATTATTAAATTCAGGATCGTTTGGCAATAACCTCAAAAATTTAATAACCCTTACAGCAAATAAAAACAGTCTTTCGGCTAAATCAATATCCATTTCTTTATTAATTTTTCATTTCAAAATTTTCATTTTTAATTGGTTATCTGGCTACCCTTCCCGAGGCATCACCTCCCATAAGTTTTTCAACCTCATCAACTGTAACCATGTTAAAATCTCCGTAAATGGTATGTTTTAAACACGAGGCTGCCACAGCAAAATTCAATGCTTTCTGGTCGTTGTTCTTATAAGTGAGAAGCCCGTAAATGAGGCCGCCCATAAATGAGTCGCCGCCACCCACACGGTCAACAATGTGTGTAATCTGATAGGTGGGAGCCTCGTACAGTTTTTTGCCGTCCCAAAGCACGCCCGACCAGCTGTTATGGTTGGCATTAACCGAACCACGCAGCGTTGTAATCACTTTTTTGCAACGCGGGAACCGTGCCATAATTTGTTTCGAAACCGATTCGTAGGCTGCACCTTCCACATATCCCCCTGTTACATCAATTCCTTCGGGTTTTATACCAAGCACTTTTTCAGCATCTTCTTCATTCCCCAGAATAATATCTGTTCCGGCCACCAGTTCCGGCATAATTTCTCCGGCAGTTTTCCCATATTTCCAAAGATTTTTACGGTAGTTCAGATCACAAGAAACGGTGACACCAAGTTGGTTGGCTTTTTTTATTGCTTCCAGACATACATGCGCAGCACTTTGCGAAATGGCCGGGGTGATTCCGGTCCAGTGAAACCAGGAGGCTCCTTCAAAAACCTTGTCCCAGTCAATCATTCCGGGTTCGATTTCAGAAACGGCTGAATGCGCACGGTCATAAACTACTTTACTGCCGCGACTCACCGCCCCGGTTTCCAGAAAATAAATTCCGAGACGTTCGCCACCCCACACAATTTTTCCGGTTCCTACTCCATATTTTTGCAGTTCCATTGCACAGGCCATGCCAATGTCGTTTTTTGGGAGCCGGGTTACAAAGTCAACCGGTATGCCGTAATTGGCCAGCGAAACAGCAACATTTGCTTCGCCACCGCCAAAAGTAGCCGTTAACTGCGTGCTCTGCGAAAAACGTAAATATCCGGGCGTTGCCAAACGCAACATTATTTCACCAAAAGTTATTACTTTATTCCTCATTGTTTCTTTTTTTGAATAAAACGATGCAATCGATTGCAAAGATATGTTTATCCAAGGTAATTATCAACATTTAAGTTGGATATCAATTGGTTTCTATTCAAATTTAAAATATTCTTTTGCATTATTGAAACAGATATTTTCGACCATTTGTCCAAGCAATTCCCTGTCGTTTGGAATTTCGCCGTTTTCAACATCGTTGCCCAGCATGTTACACAAAGTCCGCCTGAAATATTCATGACGAGTGTATGACAAAAAACTCCTCGAATCGGTCAGCATTCCAACAAAACGGCTTAACAATCCCAAATTCGAAAGTGCATTCATTTGTTTTTCCATCCCGTCTTTTTGATCGAGAAACCACCATCCTGAACCAAATTGTATTTTCCCCGGGACCGACCCGTCCTGGAAATTCCCGATCATTGTCCCGATAAGTTCATTATCCCGCGGATTCAGGTTGTAAAGAACTGTTTTTGTGAGTTTGTTTTCTTTGTCAAGCCGGTCTAAAAACTTTGAAAGCGGCCTTGCCATTTCAAAATCGCCGATAGAATCGAACCCGGTATCGGGGCCCAGCTTTTGAAACAACCGCGAATTATTGTTTCGCAACGCTCCCAGGTGGAACTGTTGTGTCCATCCACGCGAGTGATCCATAATTCCGAACTCGTACAACATGCACGATTTGAATTTCAGAATTTCTTCGCGGTTCAACTCATTGCCTTTTCTGATTTTATTAAAAATAGATTTGATTTCCGACTCGGTATAATCTTCTGCAATAGCTGTTTCCAACCCATGATCAGACAAACGGCAACCATTTTCATGAAAAAACTGGTGCCGGTTATCCAGGGCATCCATCAACGCATCGAACGAGCCAATATTTTCATCGGCGGCTTCTTCCAAAACATCCAGGTACTTGTTAAACGTTTTTGCATCATCTACCGCCATGGCTTTATCCGGCCGCCATGCCGGCAGCACCTTCACTTCAAATTCATCGGCTTTAATTGCCTGGTGGTGTTCGAGCGAATCCACCGGATCATCGGTTGTGCAAATGGTATGTACGTTTGCTTTTCGAATTATATTCTGCACCGTGTATTCCTGTGTTTGAAGTTTGGCATTGCATTCGTCCCAAATTTCCTTTGCTGTGGAAGGACTCAAAATTTTCTCAATTCCAAAAAATCGTTTCAACTCAAGATGAGTCCAGTGATACAAAGGATTTCGCAAGGTATGTGGCACGGTTTCGGCCCATTTTTCAAATTTTTCCCAGTCGCTTGCATTGCCGGTGCAATATCGTTCATTTACACCGTTGGTGCGCATTGCCCTCCATTTGTAATGATCGCCGTATAACCAAATTTGAGTTATATTTTCAAATTGTTTGTCTTCTGCAATTTCATTGGGAGGAATATGACAGTGATAATCAAAAATCGGCATTTTTGCCGCGTGATTGTGATACAAATCCTGTGCTGTTTGAGTTTGCAACAGGAAATTTTCATCCATAAATTTTTTCATCATCTTTTATTTAAGCCACAACATTTGCTTGATTTTGCAGGGAAACAATATTACAAATCAAATAAACGTTTCAGGTGGCGTTCATAAATATTTTCTTCAACACAAATACCTACAACTTCCGCATTTTTCTTAAGCAAACCGGTGTAAGTATCGCCCATTTCGGCGGCTACTTTATACCCGACATGAATCAACTGTCTGAAATTGGAATTGTAATCCGGATGCCCCGGAATGTGCCGCAGTGTGTTGGCAAACTTTTCTCCGTCCCAGCTGTCAACTTCAGCAGGTGAAGGCAATTTTGAGTCATCGATATCAATTACATCGGCATAGGGTCCACACAATTCTTCTTTTCTTTCGAGCGCATTTTTATAAATATTTTTTGCCGCTGCCAATCCCTCGTCGCCAGAAATTGAAAGGCCAATTACCTCTTCCAACCAGGTTGTTCCTGCCGTTTTTACATGAATTCCCTTATCATATTTTTTGATGATTTCGGCCATAATCGGGTAAATCGTAAATTTATCGGAACCGGAGTGTACACTTAGTTTTAAATCTTCCGGCAGTCCGAATTCTTTCACCGCATAATCAATTACGAGAACATCCTGTTCAAACTCCCTGGCAAACTGATTTGTATCTCCAACATAATCAACACCTTTATTAAAACGCCCCGTAAATTTCGGGGCAATGGTCTGGGCCGGTATTTTTTCATCGGCCATCATTTTCAGAATAAAAAACAGTTCCACCGGAGTTTGTGGTGTCTCCACTTCATCCATTGAAACCTCGGTAACAAAATTACCCTTTCCTTTTATCTCTTCAATATGACGGTAAATTTTACCAGCTTCTTTTACTGCCGCCAAATAATTCCGGGCCACAGTATTGAGCAAATCATCAGTAATAACAATGGGTTCAGCAATTCCGGGAATAGTTACTCCGGTTCCCAGTCCGGCACACGAATTTTTAAATTCCAGGATCTCTTTTTCAGGCGACTCATTCCCGATATACATGGCCACATCCAGTGTAAAAAAATCACAATATTCAATAAACCGGTCGACATTTGAAAGATTTATGTGGTCGGCATCAACAAAATAGGGTCCTTCCCAACCCAAATTTTTTACTGCTGCATCGGCTTCCTTTCGTGTTCCGGCGGGTTCGGAATGAACAATGTTGTGCTCCCGGTTCGATTTGTTCCAAACCGGAGTAACCTCAACACCCTCGTAAGTTGCTGTTATTAAGGCGCTGAGTTGTGCTTCGCCTTCGTGATTGAACCGATCTCCTATTCCAAAACTATATTTTCCTAATTCCATTATTATTTTGATTTAGTATTATTTCCTATTTAAAATCCATTCCGTGTACGAACACGAAAATATGGATATATTTTATTGCGTCAAAAGTTTTTTTAATGTTATACAATTATATGTTCTGAATTTAAATAAGTGAAACCGCTCCGTAAAAGCCAACCAGAAAAATAACCAAACAGCTCACCCACAGTGAAATATCGTAAAAACCAGAAGATTCAAGGCCATACTGTTTTTGTTTATAACGGAAATGAAGCCCGGCATAAACAATAATAAGCAGCATAAAAAAAGTAATTATTCCGCCAATGGTTACCATAAACACCGGCGATTTTACCCAAAGCAAAGCGATAACCCACAACACAGGAAACACCCAGGCCAAAATAGCCACGGTATTTTTTCGTTGTTTTATATTGAAAAAATCGATCCACCCAAGCTGCCCGAACAGGTCGGAAAAAATCCGTGTTCGTGCTGCAAGGGCTGAAAAAAGAGTGGAGAACAATACAACAAACGACCCAAAAAGGAAAAAACTTTTTGCCCAGGGTCCAAAAGAATCGGTATACATTTTCGACAGGGTTTCAATCATGCCAAAACCATCCGGTATTTCGCCCCGTTTGTAAAGTACAGCCGCCCCCAAAAGATAAAAAGCTGCAGTTACCAGCGTATAAACCACCATCGATAAAATAGCATCCAGATTCATCACCTTTATCCAGCCTTTTGCCCGGGTTCGCCACTCGTCTGTTTCCTCAAAAGGCCCGGTAAAACGGGCATATCCTTTCTCGAGGCACCAGTAGTTGTAAGCCACAATTTCATCGCCGCCAACACCGGTTAATCCAAAAGCGGCGATGGCAAAACCCACAGCGGCTGGTGGCAGTTTAAACCGTATGCCTTCAAGCACTTCTGCCTGTGTAAACGCAAAGCCGGTATACTGTAGCATAAAAACCGCCACCACCGTGAAAGTGGTAAACAATAACATGAGCACAACCGATACTTTTTCAATAAAAAAATAATACCCTTTAAAAACCATGGCAGCCACTATAATTGCAACCACAATGGCAAACCACGTAATACTTACCGACGGGAAAGCAATATTCAACGTGATGGCAACGCCACCAATTATTCCTCCCAGTTGAAGCGGCTTAAACAACCAAAGAAAGAACCAGGTCCATAAACTCCAGTTGGCTTTTTGTTTTCCAAAGCGCGGGCCACCGATTCTGTTCAGCGAGGTAAAAACCGTTTCTCCCGTCCGGATGGCCTGTTTTCCAAATTCAAGCTGGATGGCCACTTTTACCGCGCAACTTACCAGAACAACCCAAAAAGTAACAAAACCGGCTTTGGCGCCCAATGTGGTTGTTGAAATCAGTTCGCCCGAACCAACCACCGAGGCCGACAAAATAAATCCGGGACCTAAGTATTTCAGTTTTCCAAAAAATGTTGTTGGTGCTTTTTTTACAGCTTCTTTTGTAAGAATATAAGGATCGGCTTGCATTACGTTTATGTTTGATTGAGAAAAGTTTAGGCAATATTTTTCTATCGGCTGAAATCCAGCAGCACCTTCAGGTAATTCCGGCTTTCATTCTGAATCAGTTCAAACGCCTGTTGTGTTTCCGATCCGTGCATCACCTTCGAAATCAGCGCTTCCGGTTTTAAGTTTCCCTGGTTCAAATTGTCAATCACCTCAGCAAACTCACCATCGCTTACCCGCGAAGTAATAATTTGTGCCTCCTTCCAGATAAGTTCCTTAAAAACCACGGGCGAAGGTTCGTCGCCCAAACCCAGCACACAAACTTTACCTCCTCCCCTGATACTTTGAATACAGGCCCTAACCGGAGTAGGCACACCTTCGATTTCAACCGCATGCCCAATGGCTTCAAAGGCAATATCAACTCCCTTTCCATCAGTGTATTTCATAATTGCATCCACCGGATTTTCTTTCTCAGGATTGATGGTGACAATATTTTCATAATGGCTGGCAGCAATTTTCAGACGGTTTTCCAGCGGGTCGACCATAAAAATTTGGTTCTGTGTTTTGGTTCGTGCCGCCTGTAAAATTACCTGACCTACCCTTCCGGCTCCCCAAATGGCAATGCTGTCGCCCGATTTGGTTTGCGCCCGGTTATTGGCATGAAAACCGATTCCGTAAATTTCAACCAAAGCCACGTGTTCGTCGGGCAATTCGGGCGAAGTTTTGTAAAGCATGTGCACCGGCACTGAAATGTACTCGGCAAAACCTCCGTCCATATCAATGCCAAGTAATTTTAAACTTGTACAGGCCGGGTAATGTTTCCGTTTGCAGGCCGGGCATTTGCCGCACCAGATTATCGGGTCGACGGCAACTTTGTCACCCACTTCAAAGCCTGAAACTCCTTCTCCAACTTCTTCCACAACCCCTCCCATTTCGTGGCCCGGAATAAACGGAACCGGAGTTCGGGGGTGAAAATCGCCCGGAAAAACATGCATGTCGCTACCGCAAATTCCGGCGAATTTAATACGAATCAAAACTTCACCCGGTTTTACTTTGGGTGTTGGTACTTCTTTCCAGACAAAATTTTTGTAAGATTCTAAAACTGCTGCTTTCATTTTATTAAAATTTATAAGGTACCAAAATACACTTTAAACAATTCTTTTCACTATTTTTTTTCTGAATTCTTCCATATCGAAATGGCATTGTTTAATTCCGACAAATAATTTGTAATCGTATCCGAAATAACCATATTGTCTACTTTCTGAATAAGTTCCTCGCTGGTTGAATTATAACGAATGGGCGGATTTTCGTTTTGGCAGAATAAATAATTATTTTTTACCAGGTTGGCAGTGGCCCTGTGAAAGCGAAGCGGAGATTTGGCAATATTGTAGATTAAGTTATTCGCAACCACCACATCAGTGGTTCCTTCGTCCAGAAACATTCCGTTGCTTTCAGCCCGGCCCGCATTTATTTTTACGTCGTGAATGTGGTTGTTGATAATTTTACTGCCCGGTTGCAATCCCAGCATATAAATTCCGCCGCCGTCGCTTAAAATATTCATAATATGATGAATGTGGTTTCCATCGATGGAGTTTGCGCGACAGGGAGTTGGCTCGGGGCTCCACATCCAGCCCACCGAAATTCCGGTGTAGGGCAAATCACAAATCTCATTTCCCTTAATTGTTGTTTCAGCAGTTAAACCGCACCAGATTCCAACAGCGCCGTAAAACTGAGTTCCGCAATCTTTCACCTCACAATTTAAAATTGAATTTCCGAGCGCAACCTGTTCCGGTGCTGTTTTGTACCATTTTTCTCCGTCAATTTCACGGTCGCGGCCTTCGCCAATCATAATTCCGTTGCCCGAAATACCGGTAAAAACAGAATTTGAAACGGTATTGTTTTTACACCCTGTACCCAGCCAAATTCCTGAACCACCCGTATTTTTAACAATACAATTTACAAAACTGCAGTTTTCGGCCCAGTTTGCTGTTATTGCTGCGGGTACAACCGACCAGCCTCCGGATTGAGGCCGCGGATCAAAATGACAGGCCTGAATACCACAATATCCTGCAAGGGGAATATTCCATGCGGAGTGACAAAATGTTATTCCTTCAAAATGAATATTTTTTACCGGATGATTTTTACCGCCCTGAAAAACAACAAGTCCTTCAGCCACCGGAATCGTGGTTTCTGTTTGATTTGGATTTATATACTCAGGAAATTTTGCCATTATTTTATTTTGCCCGGAATCAAAAACCCATTC
>JAFGDX010000313.1 GCA_016931875.1 Prolixibacteraceae bacterium | reverse complement strand
CAAAACGGAAACATCAGAAATAACCCGCCATTGCTGAACGAAAGTCCTGCGGCTTTGGCCTTTTCGTGGCTGCCAAATTCTTCTAAATCCGATGACATCGCCATTAGTTCTTTTACAAGGGCCAATTTCTCATCCATTGCATAACCACACTGGCAATTCATCCTGATTTTTTTTACGGTTGATGCATCAAATGCTTCGTCCAGTCGTTTCATGGTATTTTTCACCCAGGTTGGGTTGTCTTCCTGTTGATTACCGGTGATTTGATTTGCTGTTTCCCCGTTACTTTCGTTTTTTACAGCTGTAAATATAACTTGTTCCTGAATTTTTCTTATGTCAAACATTTTCTTCTGATTTAATAATTACACAAAATGTATTTGTCCCAAGTACAGGACATTTCTTTTAAAATAAATGGTATACAAAACCAGTCCGGGAGGAGTTTCCCGAATCTTTCAAAATTAACCTGTGGTTTTCTGAGATTAATTAAGCAGTAATTACAAGTTTCAGAATTGTTCTCAAAATTCAGTTGTTTTTAAGCGATGCAATATTAGTGAATTTTTTATTGAAAATGACATTCTCTTTTCAGGGTATCTTGTTTTTGAAAAAATCCATTTTGTTGTAAAATATCATCTGTAACATTGGCACAGTGTCACATGGCTTCATCTGTTTGAAGCGTTCAAATCGCCCGGAACTGATTACACGAAAAAATGCACGCGGGAGCGGCGGTTGTTCAGCACCGACTCATCGCCGGGTGATGCCAACCGATCTGAATTCTATTTATCAGCCATTCGCATTTTTGTTTTTTCGGCTATTAAATATATTCTTTCTGATTGAAATTCAAAATCATAAACAGGCTGTCTCTGTTCAATTTCAATCATCCGAAATCCATGTTTATCAAGCAACTCTTTCAATTGAATTTGTGTATATGTCCTGTAAAAAACCGGAATTCCGTTTTCGTCAAAATATCCGTAAAAATCTCCGGCATGCACAGTTATTGCTATCTTTCCATACATCTTTAAAATCCGGTTAAAATCAAAGAATAATCCATCGAGATTTTCATTCGGTATATGGATTATCGAATAAAAAGCACTTATCGCATGAAATGTTTCATTATCAAAATTTAAGTCAAGCATATCCATTTGCAAAAAACTGATACCCGTAAAATTTTTCTTTGCAGTCTCAATACATTTCCCGGACAAGTCAATGCCAGTAACAATCAATCCGTTATCCCTGAAAAATCTTGCCTGCTGTGCTGTTGAACAACAACCAATATCAAGTATCCGGTCATTTTTTTTAATCAAATCCAGGAAACGAGTCAAAAAATCTTTATCGTACGGTTTTTTATCTAACTCATCCAGATACGTATCATAGTAGTCCTGATAAACATTATCATAATAATCAATACACGATTTTTTAGCTTTTTCGGTTTCAATCCTGTTTGTCATATTGAACAATTTTGTGTCTGTGTCTTTTAATGCCTGTGGCGCAGAGAAGTCGCTGACAGCCCACCCTCTTTTTTTGAACCTAAAGATACAATTTGCGGATAAACAATCCGTGTGAATAAACTTTTCCAAAGTTGCAAACTTTGGAAAAGATTCTCATCCCATGGCTTTCTCTGTTTCACGTGATACTTTCGCCGGGAAGGACCACACAAGAGGATTTGTGCGCGCGAGCCGCGGTTCAGATGGGGCATTGTATGCCGGCAGTACCTTAATTGTTGTCGGTTCGTTGTAGTTAATCTACTTTTTTGTTAAGGAACTTTTCAATCATTGGGACGACAAGTTCACTTTCATTAAAGTCAGGTTCTACTGTGGTTATTTCTCCAATATATTCTCCGTGTCCGCCCGGAATTATTGCCAATTCAGAGTTGGCAATTTGTCTGTGTAATTCAAGAGCGTGTTCGGGTGTAATTACGTCCTGGTCAGCAATGATGATTAAAGTCGGTACTTTAATTGATTTGATTTGTTCGTCTGGAATGTCTTTGAAATTCACCATTCGCTTTACATCCCGGTCGTGCATTATTTGTAATTTGCTTGTGTCGGGTGCAACTTGTTTATATGCCGCTTTCAGTTGTTCTGGCATATTTTCCAGTTTTGCCTGTTCCATAAATCCCCAAAACCATTCAGGAACTCCGTCACGTTTGGCAAGAGCAGAACCTACAATAATTTTATCAACTATTTCAGGGTGGCGAATGGCAATTTGCAAAGTGGTTGTTCCTCCGTTGCTGAAACCTAAAAAGTCCGCTTTGTCAATTTTCAGGTTTTTTAGAAGTGTCGCAACGTCATCTGCATCTTGCTCAAATGACAAGTCTGTGTTTCTGTCGCTCGTTCGTCCGTGAGCCTGTAATTCAACGGCTATTACTTGTCTGTTTTTTGCGAATAGCGGAATAACTTTTCCAAAGGTGGATTGAATTGTTGAGCCGCCACCGTGAATGAGAACAAACGGTTTTCCTTGTCCGTAAATTTCATAATACATTTTCAGTCCATTCACTTCCGAATAACCTTTCCTGAAGTCTCTGCCATCACCTGTGGTGTTCAATTTATTACTAATTCCTTCTGATTGAGAGGAATGTTTGAATAAAACGAAAGTCAGAAGTACTAACGTAAATACGGTCAATATTTTTTTCATTTCCATCAGCTTTTAGTAATTAAAGTTTGCATATTGTTCAACATCTGTAACCAGCTCGGATATGCCCCCGTCTTTTGTGCTAACTCTTGTGAAACCGTCTGATGCAATTGTAATTTGGTTTTACCATTTTCTTCGGATAGTGTAACGGTAACAAGTGTTTCCCCGGGCCAATCGGAGTCCATTCCGATTTCAACCGGATTTACAGGATTGCCATTTTCGTCTGCATTTATCATTGTGAATATGATTTTTGAATGAGGTATCACTTCTTTGTATTCTCCGATACACCAACAGTCTCCATATTGAGGGTTGGAAATGCAAGAATGGTACTTTCCCCCTTTTTCTATTTCGATTTTTTTAAAATGAATGGTGCAACCGTCAGGCGCATACCATTTCATAAGTTTTTCCGGGTCTGTCCAGGCTTCAAAAACCTTCTCAATGCTGGCGGTAAAAATTTCCTCAATAAAAACTTCACCTTTTTTCAAATTATTTTCCATTTTTTACTTTTTTTGATTTACTGATAGTTTTTGTTTGTAACTCTTCTTGTTCTACAAAATCTTTGAGTGCACTTAATCTACTAGTCCATAATTTTCGGTACTGCTCAACCCATTCGTACACTTCGTTTAATTTTTCAAGTTTGGCATTGTACAATCTCTCCCTGCCATTTTGCTGAACATTTAATAAATCACATTCAGAAAGGATTTTGAGGTGCAATGAAATTGCCTGCCTGCTAACGTCAAATTGTTCAGCAATGGTGTTGGCATTGATTGGATGTTGCGATATCAAATCAATTATGGCTCTTCTGGTAGGGTCGGCTATTGCCTGAAAAACATCTCTTCGTGCTTCCATATTATGCAAGTATTTGCTTGCAAATATATATGAAAGCATTTACTTGCGCAAATTTTATTTGTTTTTTTTCCTGGAAAGAGTTTGGTAAGTGCCTCAATCCTTTGTGGTGAGTTTTTCAATTACCGCCTGCGGTTGGTTGGTGTTGCGCAGCGGATTTCGAAGCGCGTTCATCTCCGAAAGTACGGCGATGCTGAAATTTCACAGACGAAACCGCACTGCCCCGCAATGCCGGTTACAATTTAACGGGTAGTTTTTTGGCATCATTTTGTTTTGTTTTTTCTGCACTTTATAAGGTAAAAAGGATAATTTTCGGTTACTTCTGTTACTTCAAAAAGTCCTGCACTCTTGAATTCTTCCTCTATGGTTTCCTTGTCGTAAAAGAAAATTTTTACCCCGCCGAACATTTCAAACCGGTCTTTACCAATTTGAATTCCCTGTCCGTATGTTGGGGCATCTTTTGTTATAGCCGTAAAAATCATAAATCCATCTTCTGCCAATTGGTTAAAACAGTCTTGTATTAATTTTTTCCTTTCCTCATTGTCCAATAAGTAAATTAATCCGTAGCAAAATATTCCATCATATAATTTATCGTCAAATGGCATTTCAGTTACCGACCCGTGATAAATTAACAAGTCATTTCCAAAATGCTTTTTTGCTAAATCAATGGCAGTTTGTGAAATTTCAATTCCGGTTACTGTCAACCCGTTGTCTGTAAAAATTTTTGCATTCCGGCCGTAGCCAATTCCAGGAATAAGTACATTTTTTATTTTATGCTTAACAAAAAAGTCTTTTGTTAAAACCGTAGATTTTGCAGGCTCTAACCCCCACATTTCTTGCTTTTCCTTAAATGCTTCTTCCCAAAATTCTGTCATTGTTTATCCATTATTTTCGCAGTTGAATGTTGTTATTAAAATAACCTGGCAGAGCAGAGCCAAACAGCCTGCCCTGTTATTGTGCCTAAAGATACAAATTGCGGATAAACAATCCGTGTGAATAAACTTTTCCAAAGTGGCGAACTTTGCAAAAGATGCTCATCCCATGGCTTTCTCTGTTTCATGTAATACTATCGCCGGGAAGAACCACACAAAAGGATTTGTGCGCGCGAGCGGCGGTTCAGACGGGGCATGGCATGGCGCCAGTACCTTAATTGTTGTGTTTGGTTAGTTCTTTTATTAATCCTTTAAATATGAATCCGTGAAACGGATATACCAAATACCAGTAAGCCCTTCCCAATAATCCTTTAGGGCGAAATGTGGCTGTTTGAACAAGAACATTATCCTTTAACCGAAAATCCAGCCAGGCCTCCCCCGGCAGCTTCATTTCAGCGAATAACAGTAATCGCTTTTCGTTTCGGTTTGCATAAAGTACCCGCCAGAAGTCAAGAGTATCGCCAGCTTGTATATGATCTAAATTTTTTCTGCCCCTTCTTAAACCAACTCCACCCACCAATTTATCAGTAAAACCTCTCAGTTTCCACAACCAATTGGCATAATACCAGCCTGTTTCACCCCCTATCTTCCAGATTTTGCTGATGCAATCCAACTCATCCTTAACCTGTTTTGTACGAATATCCTTAAAACACCCATATTCAGGCACATTTATATAATCCGAAATTTTATAATCCAGCCGGCCGCTTATGGTCGAATCTTTCCAGCTGGAAACAATCTCGTTATGTTCAATTTTACTGAACGCATTTTTGATACATTCCTTATACGACAAGGGGTTTAGTTGAAGTAACTGGTTTATTTCATTATCTTTTGCAATCACCTCAATTTTCATGCTGTCAACCAACGAAATGGCAAGTTTGTAGGACGTGGATGTAATAAAATACAACCAGTAGGATGATAATTTTGGAGTCATTACAGGAACTGTCCATATCATTCTTTTTAATCCGCGTACCTGGGCAAAACCCATTAACATTTCCTTGTAAGTCAGTATTTCATTCCCTGCAATGTCATAGCTGTTATTGTATGTTTGAACGTTTCCCAATATTCCGGTTAAAATTTGAATAACATCCGAAATGCCAATGGGCTGACATTTGGTTTGTAGCCATTTTGGTGCAATCATGATGGGCAGTTTCTCAACCAAATCGCGTATAATTTCGAAGGATGCACTTCCTGAACCAATGATGATTCCTGCCCGGACAGTTGTAAGGGCGTAATTTCCCTTACTTAGTTCAATTTCTACATTTCTTCTCGAATTCAGATGTTTTGATAAAGTCTCAGAGTTAACGATACCACTCAGGTAAACAACCTGCTTCGCTTTGGTTTTATTAACTGCTTCCCTGAAATTGATGGCAGATTGTTGTTCCAATTCCGTATAGTTTTTGGAAGTTGACATGGAATGAACCAAATAATAAGCAAAGTCAATATCCGGAGGAATGTTACCCAATGATTCCTTTCGGGTTAAGTCAAGTTCGATAACCTGGATTTTATTCTTAACAGAATCTGCAACATTAAATTTATCTTTATCCCTTACGCAACAAACTACAGAATAGCCGCTTTCAACCAGAACCGGCAGTAATCTTTTTCCAATGTATCCTGTAGCACCTGTTAATAAAACCTTGTCCATGTCATTTTTCAATTAAAACAGCAGGGCAGAGCCAAACAGCCCACCCCTTTGTTGGTACACCTAAAGATACAATTTACGGATAAACTACCAGTGCAAATAAACTTTTGCAAAGTGGCGGTTCGGGTGAGGCATTGTATGCCATCAGAACGCTTCATGGTTAGCTGCTGAAACTTTTTCAATCTTGTTTACTTTCAAAAATTACTGAATCAATGTTTTCTATAAAACTCATTGTTTCCTTTATCTTAAAGGTGTTTTCGTCAGGTTCCCAATCAAAATCTACATTGTATTCATCTTTGTCAACAAATCGTTTGCCTCCATTACACCAACCAGATGTCGGTATCTCACTCACTGAAATTTCAGGAATCCGTATTTTTTTATTGAACCTGTAATTTATCCCGTAAGATATTTTTTCATAGGAGTTAAAATCTTTTTCATGAAACAATACTGTGTATTCCTCATAATCTTCGTTCGTGAACAGAAAAGTAACTTTCTCGTCACCTGAAATTAATCTCAAATAAGCTATGTGATTACCATCCGTTTTCTCCGCTTCAAAATCTGAATACTCAATATTTTCACCTAACAAAGGTTCGATATAGGGATGCTTTACAGGTTCCTTACCCCATCGTTCTATAAATTCATTGTTTTTATGTCCGTCTACAAAATCATGAATCCGCTTACCATCAAATATCCGTATCCATTTTTTACCGTCAGCAAACAAGATATCTGTTCGGTATTTATCTTTAAATGCATAGAATTTACCCCTAAATCCGCCATGCTTTTCAAAATCCTCACAATACACATGTAGCCTCCATTCCAGTTTAAATCCACGATGGTCAATCTCCAACAGTTTTTCCTTATGAGATTTTAGAAAATCAATATATTTTTTTGATTCAGGGTGTTCTTTTATAAAATCATTCTCATGATTGTTTGAACAGCCTGAGAAAATCAAAATCAAAAAAAGAAGTGATAAACATTGTTTCATGGCTCTCTTGTTTTTGCAGCGGAGAGCAGAGCCAAACAGCCCACCCCCTGTTTTTTTTACCTAAAGTTACAAATTGTAAATAAACTTTTTCATAGTTCGCAGCTTTGGAAAAGATTCTCATCCAATGGCTTTCTCTTTTCATGCGTTCAAACCGCCGGGATGGGCCATGAGGAAGAATTGGTGCGGGAGCGGGGGTCATGCAACGGTTACATTTATCAGGCAAAGTACTTCATTTCCTATTGTTTGTTCCATTTTCAATAAATGGATTTATAAAAGAT
>JAFGDX010000312.1 GCA_016931875.1 Prolixibacteraceae bacterium | reverse complement strand
TGGCGAAACAGCGACTGGAATATTCTGGCCGAACAGGTAAACACTGATTTCCCCGGTTTTATACCCAACAACAAAACACTTACAAAAAACTGGCGCAGCGACAAAAACATTATAACCTTTAACAATTCGGTGATTGAACAACTGAAATCGGCGTTTGAGAGCCATTCATTTTCCGAAACGGACGACCCTGAATGGGAAATTCTGAAAGACAAATTTTCGAATGTGTACAGCGATTTTAAACAGGAACAGGGAAAACATCCGGATAAAAACCCGGGCTGGGTACGCGTGAATTTTCTGGAAGAAGATGATTTTCACCAAAACTCAACACAGCTTTTGGTTGAACAGGTAAAACAGTTGCAGGAGAGCGGGTATAGAGCGTCTGACATTGCCATTCTTATCCGCACCAATAAAGAAGGAACACAAATTATTGAACAATTTTTATCGGAAGCCAAAAAAGAGGAAAATGCAACATACAACCTCTCGGTTTTATCCAACGAATCGCTGTTCTTACACGCATCGCCGGCGGTTTTGTTTGTGATGCTGATTATTGAGTGGCTGGTGGAGCCTGACAATAAAATTACCAAAGCCGCACTTTACCATCTCTGGGAAACTGCCATAAAACCAGAACTGACAAAAAAGGGAATTTCGTTTTCGGGCCAACAGCAAATGTTTGGTTTTTCGGGCCAGGATGCAGAAAACCGGCAATTGGGAAAAGACTTTGAAACCCGCTTTGAAACTGAACCGGGAAAACAAATCAACGCATTAAAACAAAAAGTACAACTCACGGCGCTCGACGAAACACTGGCAGAAATTTGCGGTCATTTTCAGCTTTTTAAACTGGAAAACGAGCTTCCGTTTCTGCAAACTTTAATCGACAAAGCCGGCGAAATAAAAATTTCCATTTCAAACGATCTTTCCAACTTTTTGCTTTGGTGGAACGAAAAAGGCTTCAAAACCTCGGTAAATGTTAACGACGAAGTGGATTCCATCCGGCTGTTAACGGTTCACAAATCAAAGGGGCTGGAATTCAAAGCCGTGTTAATTCCGTTTCTGAACTGGAAAACCACCTGGAGTGGCAACCAGAGCCCAACACTTTGGTGCCGCTCGGAAACAGAGCCTTTTAACCGCTTTCCGCTGCTGCCGGTAAAAGCAAAATCGGAATTAACCAAAACCATTTTTAAAAACGATTATTTCCAGGAACAGGCCAACACATTTACCGATACGATGAACCTGATTTATGTGGCGTTCACCCGCGCTGAATCAGTTCTTCTGATAAATACCATAAATTCGGAAAAGGTGGGAAAGAACGTCAACAGTTTACTCAAAGAATCGTTGCAGAAAATGGGGTCAAATAACCCGTTTACCACAAGCTGGAATGAAGATGAAACTGTTTTTGATTTTGGTCGGCTTGTTCCGGTTCAGCAAAAAGAAAAAAAATCGAACCTGACATTGATAAAAAACTACGAATTCAACAATTTTGAAAACAGAATAAAGTTACGGATGAGCGGCGACGATTTCCTGTTTCCGGGCGAGCACAGTAAATCGGTAAAAAATACAGGAAAAATTATTCATGAAATTCTTTCTGAAATAGAAACCGGAAAAGATGTGGAACCGGCCTGCGAAAAAGCTTTTCTTGAAGGACGAATTAATGAAAATGAACTCGAACAAATTCAAAAAGAACTAACTGAAAGCATTCAAAAACAGGAAGTAAAACACTGGTTTGATGGAAGCTGGAAGATTATTAACGAACGAAATGTACTTACACCGGAAAAAATTCTGCGCCCCGACAGGATTATGGTTTCAGGAAAAAAGGCAATTGTGGTCGATTACAAAACCGGTGAACAAAAGTTACAGAAATACTACACACAGGTAAAACGTTATGCAAAAACACTGAAAGAAACCGGATTTGACAAAGTGGAAGGTTTTCTTTGGTACGTTGCCTTAAACGAGGTGGAAAAAGTAGCTGAATTTTAGCTACACCCGACGGAAAAAATTATTTTTGCAAAAATTTTAACATTATGATTCAACGAATACAAACTGCATATTTACTGGTGGCCGGGTTGCTGGTGGCCTCGCTGTACCAACTCAGGTTTGCCGAACTGGCTGTAAACGGCGAACTGTACACGTTTAGTGCCAAAGGAATTTTTAATGGCGAAACACTGGTATTTGACGGACTTCCGATTTTAATTTTTATCGGGGTAATTGCATTGCTGCATTTTATAATTATTGGAATGTACAAAAAACGCATCCGCCAAATTCGAATGACCGTTTTTACCATTGTTCTTCTGCTCGGGCTTTTCGGAATGTTTTTCTATTTTACCTATGCCAGTTTCGATGGTGTAAAAGTAGCATTTAAAGTTCCGGTGGCTTTCCCGGTGGTTGCCATTATTCTCGACTACCTTGCCATTCGTGCCATTGGAAAAGATGAAGCACTGGTGCGGAGCCTCGACAGGATTCGTTAATAACAAATTCTACCGCAATGAAAGCAATGATTTTTGCCGCCGGACTGGGTACCCGTTTGCTGCACGAAACCTCAGACAAACCTAAAGCGCTGGTTGAAATTGGCGGAAAAACATTGCTGCAGCGGGCCATTGAAAAACTTAAGGATGAAGGTTTTGATAATATTGTAGTCAATGTTCACCACTTTGCCGGCCAAATAAAAACCTTTTTACAGGAAAATGATTTTGGCATTCAAATCCACATTTCCGACGAAAGCGGCAGATTGCTGGACACCGGCGGCGGATTAAAAAAAGCAAGCCATTTTTTAAACGGAAACGAACCTGTTGTTATTTACAATGTCGATATCATCAGCAACCTTTCGTTGCAAAAGCTGGTTGAATATCACACCCAAACGGGAGCACTGGCAACTGTGGTGGTTCGCAGCCGCCAAACACAGCGCTATCTGAAATTTGATGCCCAAAAACGATTGGTGGGCTGGTTAAACAAAAAAACCGGCGAAACCCGAATTTCTGATCCCAAAAATTTTATTAACGGCGTTGAAATGGCGTATAGCGGAATACAGGTGATACAACCCAAAATTTTTGATTATTTGCCTGCGGAAAACAAATTCTCTGTTATTCACTGGTACCTCGAGCTGGCAAAAAACCATTTGATTAAAGGTTATTTTGATGATTCGGAAATTTGGATGGATGTTGGGAAACCGGAGCAGTTGGAGAAAGCAAGAAGGCTGTTTTTTTAAAAATCAATCCTTTCAATTTCTCAAAAAGACACTTGCGAAATACGTACAGATAATATAAATTTGCACGTATAACTATTTCAATTATGAACACCAAGTTAACACTAAAAATAGATAAACAGGTAATTGAACAAGCAAAGAAATATGCGGCCTCACAAAAGAGAAGTCTTTCAAAAATTATTGAATCGTATTTAAAAACATTAGCAGAAAAAGAGGACGAAACTAAGAGTAAAATTGAAATTTCACCTTTTATAAAAAACATGTCAACAGGAGTAAGTATTCCCACAGAGTTAGATTACAAAACGGAGTATTCCAACCACATTTTAGAAAAACACAGGTAATTTAAATCTATTAAATTGAAAAAGAGCCGGTTATTTATAGATACCAATATTGTTCTCGATCTTCTTGGAGAAAGAAAACCTTTTTACGAACAAGCTGCTCAAATTGCAACTCTTGCAGATAAAGGAGAGATTGAATTGATTGTTTCAGCCCTATCGTTTGCTACTGTAAATTATGTTTTAACAAAATACGAAAACGCTGCTTCCTCAAAAAACAAATTGCGCCAATTTAAAATTATTTCGAGAATTTGTGGTTTAAGTGAACAGATTATAAACAAAGGCCTAAATTCCAAATTTCCTGATTTTGAAGATGCGCTGCAATATTTTAGCGCTGTTGAATCAAAATGTAATGTTTTGATTACCAGAAATGGCAAAGATTTTAAACTTTCCCAAATCCCAGTTTTAACCCCGGAAGAATTTCTAAAAAGTTATTTCGAGAAGCATTAATCCTTCCATATTTTATAATTCCGGTACTCAAACAGCCGCACGCCAAACCATTTTTCAATCC
>JAFGDX010000311.1 GCA_016931875.1 Prolixibacteraceae bacterium | reverse complement strand
GATACAAGTACCTGGATGAATGATTTTCCGGGTTGTGCAATCAAGTTCAGTGTTAACAGGGAAAGAACAAACAAAAAGGTTAAACGAAATCGGTTCATGATAAAAAAATTAAGGTTAGAAAAGTTGTTAATATAAAAAAACTCTCTGATAATATAACCAGAGAGTTTTAAATATGTTTCTTACAAAAAACTAAATTTCTGGAGTCCATCCCGGGGCATAATCGCGGCTCCACAATTTCATTGCTTCGCGATCGTACATTTTACCCGAAACTTCATCAATATCATATCCTTTGCCTATGCGGTAGGCAATGTTTGAATAGTGTACCATTGCCTGGCTGATTGTAGCGTCGTCGATACCGGCATTTAGTTTTTGTTCTTTGCCGCGAATCACATTGAACCAGTTTTCAACATGGCCCGTTGTCATATCTCCGCCGCCGCCAAGAGCGGTGCCTGCTTCGTTGGATGAAGACTTGCTGTCTTTTACCACTTTGCCGTTTCTGTCGTAAAGGATGTATTTTCCGCGGTCAACAAAAACGGTTCCTTCACTGCCAAAAATAATTGTACCACGGCCTCCCATACCATAAGTATCGTGTCCTGATCGGCTTCTTCCATCCCATTTAATAATTTTATCGTCCTTAAAACGGAAGGTTGCATCCATGGTGTCGTACATTTCCCAACCGTCATCAAAGAAGTGTCTTTTTGCGGCCTCCACATCCACACGCACGGGGAAATTTACTTGCAACGCCCAGCGGGCAACATCCAGCTCGTGTGTTGCATTGTTTCCGGTTTCGGCTGTGCCATAATCCCAACCGTACCAGTGCCAGTTGTAGTCCCAGGTTTCCTGCGTATATTCGCGGCGTGGTGCCGGGCCCTGGAACAAATCCCAGTCAAGGCCTGCCGGCACCGGAGTCTTTTTCTGAAGGGGAACCTCGCCCCGGTTATTGATATAGAATGCGACGGCCCTGTAGGGAACTCCAATGATACCATTGTGTATTTCGGAAATGATTTCCTGTGTATGTCCGGAAGAACGCTGCTGATTTCCCATTTGAACCACTTTGTTATACTTCTTCATGGCAGCAACAATCATTTCATTTTCGAACATATTGTGACTGCATGGCTTTTCAACATAAATATGTTTTCCGCCTTTCATACCCATTATTGCACCCGGGGTGTGCCAGTGGTCGGGAGTAGCAATAAACAATGCATCTACACTGCTATCGGCAATTACCTTGCGAACATCGTTTTCCAGTTTTGGTTTGTAGTCGATTCGTTTGGCGAAATTGGCCGCTGCCCTTTCGCGCTGGCTTTGCATTACATCGCACAAATAAACCAGTTCAACATTATTTTCTTTCTTCGAAACGGGTTCGTAGTAAGCCCCCAGTCTTCGTCCCAAACCAATAATGGCCACATTTATTCTATCGTTGGCGCCAACAATTTTACCATAACTTTTGGCCGACATTCCCATTGCAGAGCCACCAACTGCAATACCAGCTGCGCCTGCAGTTACTTTTTTTATAAAATTTCTTCTATCCGAATTCATTTATTTTAGTTTTAATTACATCATTTTCATAATACCTTTTACATATCCAAAAGATTCCATCATTCCCGGCAGGGGGTCGTTTCCGTCTGCTTCGTACTCAAGAGCAAGCGTTCCGTTGTAACCAAGTTTGTCGACTGCTTTTAAAAACGATGGAAAATCAATCACTCCGCGCCCGATAATACATGTTTTGCCATCGGCTGATGCGGCAGTAACATCTTTTATGTGAATATCGAAAACGCGATCAAAAAAATCAATTACATCCTGCTCGGGATCGCGGTTAATTCGTTTGGTGTGTCCAATGTCGATGCACAACCCCATTCTTTTATCCCTGTTTTTTATCTTTTCATAGGCACTTTCAGCACTTGGATACAATTTATCACCCGGACCGTGGTTGTGAATGGCCAGTTTAATATCATATTCTTTAATCTTTTCTTCCACATAATCCAACAGTTCGTGGTTTGGTACTCCAACAATCATATCCATTTCTGCTGTTTTTGCATATTCAAATGCCTGGTCTGCTTCGGCTTTGGTTTTCATATAAATTACACCGCCCCCGTAAAGTGTAATTCCTTTTTCACGGCACAATGCCACTGCTTTTTGAATGGTTGCTTTATCCGAATCGAGCGGCAGATGCATACTTTTAAAAGTAATTCGGGTAACTCCGCAGCGAAGGGTCATATCCAGTGCCTCTCCCTGCGAAAAATTCCGCAGTGAGTAAGATGCTACACCCAGGTTGAATTTGAAATTGCTTTTTTGGCCTGCTGACTGCGCCACCGATGCTCCGGCTATTCCGGGAACCGATGCGGCTGCAAGTCCTACTCCTGCTGCTTTTAAAAAATTTCTTCTGTTGGTCATTTTAATTCTCGTATTTTAATGTTTTTAAAATGTACTGTATCATTATGGTCCTGAAATAAAATGGGTGTTTCTTCAGCCATGCCAAAATTTTCGTAGTCTTTGTATTTGCTTCGGGCCACCAACGCTTTGTAAATATTGTTTCCTTTTGTGTACTCCACCACTTTTCGTCCGTTGAGCCAGTGTTGCACGGTACCGTCAGGTTCAACCACAATGCGACCGCGGTTCCATTCGCCGGGACCATTTACAAAGCGCGACTCTTTTTCTGCAGGAATCAAATCGTACAACGAAGCCAGTGTGCGGTTTCCCACAACTCCGTTTTTTGCGTCAGGATGTTTATCGTCATCCAGAATTTGGTATTCCAGCCCTATGGAGGGCCCGTTGTTTCCTATTCCGTATTTTATTCCACTGTTGGCTCCTTCGGTAATATTAAAATCAAATTTCAGTTCAAAGGGGCCAAATTTTTCTTTGGTAACAATGTCACCGCCTTTTTTCGAAGCATCGCCTCCACTGGAAACAACGGTTAAGATCCCGTTATTTACTTCCCATCCTTTCCCGGGGAATGAATCTCCGTTTGCACTTTTGAAATTGCTTGTTGATTTGCCGTCGAACAAGAGTTTAAATCCCTGCTCTTTTTCCGCATCGCTTAAATCATTGGTGAGCAGATTTACCACATAAATTCCTTCGGAAGGTGACGGACTCAGGTTTTGCGTCTTTATCCTTACATTCCTCCATTTAATTTGTTGTCCTTCTTTTTCCTTGTTGTTTCCAATTCCGTGAACCTGGAGTGCAATAAATCCCTCGTGAGTCATGTCGTCGATTACATGTGAACATGCCACGCCATTTAACCATGTTTTAATCGAATTTCCGATACATTCAATTCTGTAAAGGTTCCATTCTCCCATTTTTAAGGCAGGCTTTGCTTTCGGGTTTAAATCGAGCGGATAGAGCCATCCCCGGCGTGCTTCGTCATAAATTCCGCCACTCCACGCCCTGGCCGAGGGATCGACTTCACACTGGTAACCATGCACCCGGCCGTTATTGTATTCAGGTTTGCTTTCACTTCGGAACTGAATACCGGAATTCATATTTTCTTCCACCAGCAATTCAACTTCAAAAATAAAATCCGAATAGTTCTTTTCGGTACATATAAACGAGTTGGGTGTGTTCAAAACGGTGGTTCCAACAATCACTCCGTCAACAACTTCATACTTTGCTTCTCCGTTTAGTTGTTTCCAGCCCGATAAATCTTTACCGTTAAATAAATTGGTCCATCCGCCGTTCTGCGCAAAGGTTATTCCGCCAATAAGCAGAAAAAAGAAAGTAAAAAGCACATTTTTGTTTTTCATTTTATTCTTTTTTTGAATTAAAAAGTTGGTTTAAGTAAGTCCCGTGTACGAACACGATAATTACAAATTTACATATTTTTTGTTGCCGAAACAGATGTTGCATAACACAAGTTTTATTAATGCTGAAAATAAACACGTAAAAAATTCACTTTTGGTTGATTTTAAAGGGCTAAACGACCCCATTCCTGGAGCCCGATTTATGATATCGTAAGAAATGGTGATGGTTTGTGAATTATTAAAAAAGAAAAGCCGCTTCATTAAGCGGCTTTTCAAAACTAACTAACCAACTAAAATAAACCTTGAGAATCAAGATTTGCTTTTGAAAAACAACATTGTGCTAAATAAGTTTCAAAACTATCTAATTTTGTTTTATTCTGATAATTATTATTGAAAAAGGTTTACATTTAATTTCAACAATTTACTTTAAAACCCTCATTATATTGCTAATTTTCACTGTTATATTCCCAATCATAATATTTCGAATATAGTTGAATAAGTTTTAATAAACAATTAAATTTTCCACTCTTTATGATTCATTCAGCAAGCCAAAATAAAAAAACCAGGGAAGGGAACGCTTTACCGGTCTTCCCATTTTTAATTTTTGAAAAAAACAATAATTTTCCAGATACCTGTATAAATAAAGACACATTAAAAGTACAAAGTACCCATAAATAAATTAATTTTTTTAATAAAAACAGGAACCCCTTCAGCAGAAACCCTTTACACGCAGGGTTTTATACAAAGTTTATTCTGTTATTCCCAACTGGTCAAAAATAAATGCATATTCAAGTGCGGTGTCTTCAATCCACTGGAAACGACCGGAAGCACCGCCATGTCCATAATCCATGTTGATATGAAAAATAAGCAAATTGTCATCGGTTTTTAAATCGCGTAACTTGGCCACCCACTTGGATGGCTCCCAATACTGAACCTGAGAATCATGCAAACCGGTGGTCACCATCATGGCCGGATAGTCTTTTTCTTTCACATTGTCGTACGGGGAATAGGACATCATGTAGTAGTAGTATTTTTCATTTTTAGGATTTCCCCACTCGTCAAATTCGCTGGTGGTTAGCGGAATACTTTCATCGAGCATAGTTGTCACCACATCAACAAAAGGCACATCGGCAATTACTCCCTTATACAAATCAGGGCGAAGATTAACAGCTGCGCCCACCAGAAGACCTCCTGCGCTGCCGCCATTGGCAAATAGTTTTTCTGAATTTGTATAACCTTCATCAATTAAAAACCGTGCACAGTCGTTAAAATCGGTAAACGTGTTCATTTTGTTTAACAGCTTGCCGTCTTCATACCATGCACGCCCGTTGATCTGACCACCGCGAATATGTGCGATGGCATAAACAAAACCGCGGTCGAGTAATGGTAAAATTGAAAGCCGGAACGAGGGATCGATTGTGTTTCCGTATGAACCATAACCATATAAATAGGCAGGATTGTTTCCGTCTTTTTTCAATCCTTTTTTATACACCAGCGAAATGGGGATTTTTGTTCCATCCATTGCGGTGGCATAAATACGTTTTGTTTCGTAATTGCTTTTATCAAAGTTACCCAGCACTTCGGTTTGTTTTAGCAGTTTACGTTCTTTGGTTTTCATGTCAAAATCGAAAACCGAAGCCGGGGTGGTAAGCGAGGAGTAGCTAAACCTGAAAATATGCGTGTCAAAATCGTAATTTACATTTGAGCCCGCTGTGTACACTTCTTCTTCAAAATCGATATAATATTCTTCACCTTCCCACGGCATTATGCGCAACTGGGTGATTCCCTCCCTGCGTTCAGATAAAACAAGGTAATCTTTAAAAATATCAAAATCAGAAAAATAGACATCTTCACGATGCGGAATCACCTCTTCCCAATTTTCCTTTTCTGTAGTTGAAATTGGGGTCCGCATCAGTTTAAAATTCAGTGCATCCACGTTGGTGCGGATATAAAAATAATCGCCAAAATGGTCCACCTGGTATTCCAGTTCACGGGTTCGTGGCTGAATAATTTTAAATTCCCCTTCGGGATGTGAGGCATCCAAAAACCGGTATTCCGAGGTGAGTGTGCTTTCGCTGCCAATAATTAAATATTTATTTGATTTGGTTTTGTAAATAAAGGTTGAAAAGGTTTCATCATCTTCATAATAAACTTCAATGTCATCTTCCACCGGGGTGCCCAAAATGTGTTTCATAATTTTCTCCGAGCGTAAGGTAACTTCATCCTTCATTACATAATACACCGTTTTGTTGTCGTTTGCCCAAACTGCGCCGCCAGTGGTTAACGGAATGGCATCTTTCAGCATTTCACCGGTTTCAAGGTTTTTAAAGTAAATGGTATATTTTCGGCGGCTGACCGTGTCGACTCCAAAGGCCACCATTTTATTATCGGGGCTGACAGAGGCACCTCCCAGCTGGTAATATTCATGCCCTTCGGCCATTTGGTTTACATCCAGCATCACTTCCTCGTCCGCATCCAGCGAGCCATTTTTCCGGCAGTACAAAAAATATTCTTTCTCGGGAACCGTGCGGGTGTAATAATAATAACCGTTTCGTTTGTACGGAACCGATTCGTCTTCCTGTTTGATTTTCGATTTGATTTCATCAAACAACTTTTCCTGCAGAGGTTCGGTAGGTTTCATCACCGCTTGGGTATATGCATTTTCAGCCTCCAGGTATTCAATCACTTTCGGGTCTTCCCGATCATTCATCCAGTAGTAATTGTCGATTCTTGTATCTCCGTGAGTAGTTATTTCTGTTGGAATTTTGTCGGCAACAGGCGGCATTATTTTTTCTTTTGTGTTACAGGCCCACAAAAATAATAATAGAAGTGAAAGCGTAAAAACTGAAATTTTCATAGCGTATTGTTTTTAATTGAAAGATTAAAAATACAATATTGGAACAGAAATTCCGATATTTGTGAAATTAAATGATACAGGTACAATTTATCATAGCAGCCTATTTTCTGGTGGTCATTCTTGTTGGAATAATTTCATATTTCAAGATAAAAACCCCTGCCGACTTTTATGTTGCGGGGAAAAAAGCGGGTGTGATTCCTGTTTCGGGAAGTTTGCTGGCCACCATACTCGGCGGTTCGGCAATTTTGGGAACAATTGAACTTGGACAGCAAATTGGCTGGGCGGCGCTTTGGTTTTTGTTTTCGGCAGCTGCCGGACTACTGTTTCTGGTTCCGCTTTCGAAATATGTAAAACGATTTGGCAATTTTACACTGCCCGAACTGCTGGGAAAATTTTACGGAAAAAACACCGAAGTTATTGCTTCAGTTATTATTCCGGTTGCCTGGCTCGGAATTGTAGCTGCACAAATTATTGCCGCTGCAAAAATTTTACATGGCTTAAACATGGTAAACTACAACACAGCCGCCATAATTGCAGGGGTTGTTTTTGTGGTTTACACATTAATTGGTGGCCAATTCAGTATTATCAAAACCGATACGATTCAATCTGTTTTGATAATTGTTGGATTAATTGTAATTACGTTTTATGCACTTGGTCATCCGGAGGCCGGGCAGGTAAAAAGCTTTTCTCTCCCGCTGCTTTTTACCAATGAATTCAATGGTTTCGATCTTTTGGTGCTCTTTCTGACATATTCGGTAACTTTTGTAGTTGGTCCCGATATTTATTCGCGTTTGTTTTGTGCAAAAAATGAAACCACAGCTTCAAAAAGTGTATTTATAGTAGCTGTTGTTTTAATCCCGTTGTCGTTTGCACTGACGTATCTGGGAATTTATTCCTCAACAACAGACTCGCGCGGAATTATAAGTTTTGTTGAACATCTGTTGCCAGGCTGGATGTATGGTTTGTTTCTGGCGGCACTTCTGTCGGCGGTTATGTCATCGGCTGATACTACGCTGCTTACTTCATCCATCATAATGGGAGAACTGATTTCAGGGAATTTAGACCAGCGATCTTCCATGGTACTCACACGGATTTTAGTGGTGGTTCTCGGAATTGCCAGCATTGTTATTGCCTTGTTTGTCAACTCCATTATCCAGTCGCTTCTCTTTGCATTAACCTTGTTTTCAGGTGCTTTCACCATTCCAACTTTACTTGCTTTACTAAGAATAAAAGTTGAAAAACAAAGCGTTATTCCTGCAATTGTTGCCGGTGGCACGATAGCTTTGGCGGGCAAAATTGTGAATACTTATTATTCTGAACTTACGGGAAACATTCTCATTATACTGGCATTTTGTATCAGTGCGCTGCTGCTTTTGTTCCGGGCAAAAAAACAAGTGCATTAAAAGAGATAAAATCAAGAGTTGTTTTTCTCCTTAAACATGATGCAAATCTGATTTTATTTTACATTTCTTTAAAAAGGCCCGGTGAGTTCATTCAGAAATGGTTTTAACTCCTCCTTTATTAATGGCATCAATTCCTTCCGTACTTTTTGATGGTAATCATTTAACCATTGAATTTCACTGGATGTTAACATTTGCCTTTCTATCAACGATGTATCGATTGGACAAAGGGTAAGGGTGTCAAATCCCAGGAATTTGCCATATTCAGTTTCCTGTTTTTCCACACAAACAATCATGTTTTCCGTGCGTATTCCGTATTCGCCTTCCCTGTACATTGCCGGTTCGTTAGAAAGCACCATTCCGGGTTCAATGGTGTTGGGGTTATATTCCTGGCGGATGGCCATGGGCCCCTCGTGAACATTCAGGAAATGCCCCACACCGTGTCCGGTTCCGTGGCCGTAATTGATTCCGTTTTCCCACAATGCCCTGCGGGCCAGAATATCGAGATGGCACCCTTTTGTTCCTGCCGGAAACACGGCACAGGTGAGCGCTATCAACCCTTTTAAAACCAGGGTAAAATCTTTTTTTTGCCGGCTGGTTACTTTACCCAGCGCAACGGTTCTGGTAATATCGGTGGTTCCCTGCAAATACTGGCCACCGGAATCGAAAAGCAAAATTCCGTCTGCTTCCACGGGCAGGGCATTATCGGGGCCAACGGTTAAATGCACAATGGCACCGTGGCTTTTATACCCCACAATGGGCGAAAAACTTTCACCCTGAAACCCCTCCTGTTTACTTCTGAATTCAGCGAGTTTTCGTCCGATTGTATATTCCGAAATATTTTCCCTTCCGGTGGTTTGTTTTAGCCAAAACAGAAATTCAACCAGTGCTACACCGTCTTTTTTCATTGCCTGCCGAAATCCGTTGAGTTCGGTTTTATTTTTTCTGGCTTTCAGAAGCGCAACAATTGAAGTGCCTTCAACAAAAGTATTTCCGCCTTTTTCCAGTGTTTCAAACACAGAATAATTTACGGTATCCGGATCGATATAGATTTTTTTCTTTCGAAGTTCAGAAAGCCAGGAAAAAAATTCATCATAACCATTAAGCGTAATTTTTTCCTTTTCGAGCTGGTTTTGAATTTCCGGTGGAATTTTGTTTTTGTCGGCAAACAGCAGAAATTCATTTTTTCCAACCACACCGTAGCCTGTAAAAACCGGGTTGAAATTTATATCAGAACCACGCAGATTAAACAGCCAGGCCAATTCGTCGAGCATTGAAACAACCTGGTAATCGGCATTAAGTTTTTTTAGCTCGCTGGCAATGGTATCTTTTTTTTCTTTTCTTGACAAGCCTGCATATTTTACCTCCAGCTCAAAAACTTGGTTCCCCGGAATTTCAGGCCGTTCCTCCCAAATTTTACCAAGAATATCATTGGTTTTAATCAGCGAGATATTTTTTTTGTTTAACACATTTTCAAATGCACGAAATCCGTTCAACGTAACCGACAAGGGATCGATACCCACCTTGCTTCCTTCGGGTAATTTTTTTGCCAGCCAGTTTTCGGGAGTAACAGCATTGGGAACCCTGAGTTTAAACATTTTAATCCCTGAACCTTTCAACTGTTCTTCGGCCTGCAGAAAATAACGCGAATCGGTCCATAAACCGGCTTCTTCCTGGGCAATAACCACAACACCATACGAACCTGTAAACCCGGTAATAAATTCACGGGTTTTCCATTTTTCAGGCAAATATTCGCTGGAATGCGGGTCGGTTCCTGATATGTAAAAAGCATCCAAATTCTGCTTTAGCATTTCCATTCGTAATGCCTTAACTCTCAATCTTATTTCGTTCATTTTGAAAATATTGTTGTACAAAGTGTTTTATGGAAGGAGCCGGTATGTCGTTGTAGTTTATTTCGTCTTCACGGTAAAACTTATAATCCAGAATATCGTCCATTGCGTGCAAACCTTCCGTGGTTTCGGGAATGACTTTAAAAGCCAAATCGACGGTAAATGTGCTGAATTCAGAAAAAACATACTCGTTGGGCGCTGAACCTATGTATTCAAATGATTTTACTTTTAATCCAAGTTCTTCATTTAACTCTCTTCGCAATGCATCTTCCACGGTTTCCATCGGGTCAACAAATCCTCCGGGCAAATCCAGCTTTCCGTAGTTTGGATTGATACCGCGGGTTGTTAACATTATTTCCCCTTTTGTATTCACAACCAGTGCGGCAACTGCGGCGGCAGCGTTTACAAAATAATGAAATCCGCAGTTTTTACATTTTAATGAGCGTACCCCGTCAATTTGAAATTCGCGCGAGCCACACCTGGGGCAAAAATGCATGACATTTAATGGATGTGTTTTCTGCATTTAATTGATAATTTCCTGTGCTTTTAACCACGAATAAAACAATTCCGGCCATTGGTCGACAGGCAAATTTTTCCTGTTCATTCCAAAACCATGGCCGCCATCTTTAAAAATGTGCAACTCAGCCGGAATATTATTTTCTTTCAAAGCTAAATAGAATTCGATTGAATTTCGTGGCGGAACTCCTGTATCATCATCAGCCAGCACCAAAAAGGTGGGAGGTGTTTCTGCCGACACGTGCATCTCGTTTGAATATTTTTCAACCATTTTCCAGTCGTTTCCATTTCCGATAAGATTTACCCGCGAGCCCATGTGACCAAACTCTTCCTTAAAAGTAATAACCGGATAGAGCAGCAACATAAAATCGGGGCGACAGCTTACCTGTTCAACGGGGTCGGTGCTTTGCGGGTTTCCGTAATCGAAGCGTGTACCTGCGGTTGATGCCAGGTGGCCTCCGGCGGATGAACCTGCAATGCCAATTTTGTCAGGATTGATCCCCCACTCTTCTGCATTTCTTCTGACAATGCGCATGGCACGCCGTGCATCTCCCGACGGTATCTCGTGATGTCCGTATGGCAGGCGGTATTTTAAAACAATTCCTGCAACTCCTTTTGAAACCAGCCATTTTGCCAACTCAAAACCTTCATGATCCATGGCCTCAATTACATAACCACCCCCCGGACAAATTAAAACGGCTGCACCTGTATTTTTTTCCTTCTCAGGCAGATATACATACATCTCTGCTTCTGACACGTTTCGAACTCTTACTCCGTCATATTTTTCCTCGGGCTCTTTCATCCCGTTGTCATTCGGGGCTCCGTTTGGCCAAACTTTCAGAGTTTTATCCTGTGCAAACGAGCTTACATTTAGAAATACAAACACAACAATGGCAATTTTTTTAATCATGGTTATTTCGATTTTGCTCCTACAAAATAATGTTCTTTTTCGGAGAATAAAATATTAAATGTGGTTAACGAGCCGTAAATGCGTGTAATATACTGTTGAAGGTTTATTTTCTCCTCGTCGGTCAAAACACTGTGGCTGTTAATATTTTGTTCCAGAACCCGCAACCGGTCGCGCAACATTATAATTTTATGAAAAAAACTTTCTACGGGTATTTCTTTGGGTTTTAATTCTTTGTTTTCAGGTTGTAAAATCAGCGTACCACCTTTCCATTTGTCTCCCAGCGGAACAATCTCGGATAAAGCTCCGTACTGGTCCAAAACATAACTCATAACTTTTTCAATTTCAGAAATAGAAAGCCCTGCTTTTGCAGGTGCATCCTCATTTTTATGAATCACCTTTAAATCAGTATTTCGTTTGG
>JAFGDX010000310.1 GCA_016931875.1 Prolixibacteraceae bacterium | reverse complement strand
GTACAAAACCCGGTATTTGAATTTCATATGTGTTTTTTTCAAATCAACCTCCACCTGCCAGTTTAAACGCTCAATGCGTTGGTGCATTACTTTTGGGTGTGTTCCCTCAAACCGGGCCAGTGCGTCGTATTTTTGGCTGTAATTAAATTCTGTTTCGGCAGCTTTTTGTCTGGCCTCTTTTGCTGAAATTCCTCCGTAAAATGAGCGAACGGCATCAATTTTTTCCTGCATAAATTTAGGGTGGCGCACCCAGCCATAATGATAAATTTGGGCCCCCGCCGGGACTACCTTCAACTTGCGTCCGTTTTTCCGAAAGCCTTGTGCATCGCGGTACGAACGGATATTTTTATCGTTGCGGATAACCCTGATTTCATTCCGGTACCACTTTCGCGAATCGCCCACATAATCATACGTTCCAAAAAAATGTCTGTAACCAAAAAGCAAACCTTCCACCTCTTTTTTACGGAGGTTTTCCTGCATGGCTTTTTGAATAACGGGAAGGTATTTTTCGTGCACTACCTCATCGCCCTGAATATAAAAACACCAGTCGAATTCAGAAGGCACCGCATCAAAAGCCTTGTCGGTTTCGGCGGCATACACTTCCCCGCCTTTTTGCAGGTTCTCATCCCACTCAGTATCAATAATAATTATTTTACCGGGCGATATGTTTTTTATGATTTCGCGCGTGTTGTCTTCCGATTTTCCCACAGCCACCACAAACTTACTGCACAGCGGCAACACCGATTCAATGGCTTCAACCACCGGAAAATCAAACTTTTCAGCATTTCTGATAAATGTAAATCCGCAAACTTTCATGATTGGGAAGTTGAAAGACCGGAACTGGAAACCAAATGTTTTTTCCGGCTCAAAAAATAAATTAAAAACTCAATCGCTCCTATCAGCATAATTGTGTTTCCAAGCAATTCAATACTTTCTTCGGTGGCGGCTTTTGCCAGCCGGTAGTTTTCACCGGTGTACATAAGTTGCCAAAATTTGGAACGCCCCATTAAACGGCTGAAAACATAAGTAACCAAAAACCCGGAAAGCAACCATGAAGAGGCCGGGACAGAAAAAAATCCGATGGTGGCATTTTTTATCTTTTTGAAATCGCGCACCACCAGCCAGATAAAAACGGCCAGCACCACCAGGGCCGGATAAACCCAATCAAGCTTCAAGAAGTTAAATTCGCGGATAAATGAAATCAGAAAAAACAAACCCGCCAGATTGGCCACCGGCTGAATATTTTTCCATTTCAAACCCAAAAAAATATAAAACAGAAACAGCACAAACAGCACGATTTCCTGGGTGATTTCCACAAAAGTAATTTCACCAAAATAACTGCCGTTTAAAGGATGTGCAGCGTCGTAAAATATTCCTTCAGCCATTCCGAAAACCAGCAATCCATACACAATCACCCGAAGGAAAATATAAAATGGCGAGTAAATCTTCATAGGCAGAAAATTGAAACCCAAAAATACATTTTTTAAGACACAAAAAAGCCGGAATCTGTAATAAACTCCGGCTCTGTGATGATAGATTTGGTTATTCAGCGGGCGCCAGCGCCACACTTACATAATTCTCAAAATCAAAATATTTTTGAAATGCTTTTTGAATTGAGCGCGCAGTCATATTTTCCACCAGTTCCCCGTAGGTTCCGTATTTTGAGAAATCGCCGTCTTTCAGAAAATAGGTATTGCTCAAAATATTCAGCCAGAAACCGTTTTCCTTTTCAGCCGTTTCCCGCTCGCGCAACATTTTTTCTTTGGCTTTTTCCAGCTCTTCATTGGTGGGCCCGTTCTGCGCGAAATGTTTTATTTCGGCAAAAACAGCTTCTTTTAACGCGGGCAGTTTTTCAGGGTCGGTTCCGTAATAAATGGCCACGGTGTATTCTTCATCCGGGTATTTTGAAGTGGAAGGACTTGCGCCAATGGAATACACACTACTTTTTTCTTCGCGGATAACTTCCAGAAGACGGGTGGAAAGGATTCTTCCAACAGCATCCAGTTCCATCTGGTTTTCCGCAGAATAATCAAAATCGCCGTGAAAAACAATGTACTGGATACTCTTTTCTTCCTGGCCTTTTTTCACCACTTTTTCAACCACCCCGCCGGGAGTTTCAATGTGCAGGTTTTTCCAGTTTTCTTTTTCTCCTGACGATGGAATTCCGCCAATGTATTTTTCTACCAGTGGCTGAAAAGTTGCCGGATCGATGTTCCCTACAAAAAAGAAAATAAAATCTGACGCGTTTCTAAACCGTTCTTTGCCAATCTCTTCTATCCGGTTAAAATCGGCTTCCTTCAACAACTCAGTGGTCAGCGGACGCGAACGTTCGTGGTAACCTGCCATGGTAACCTGCAGTGTATCCTGAAAGGCTGCTTCGGGCGATGCTGCTTTGTTTTGCAGTGTTCCGGCCACACGCGTTAAATACGACTGGTAGGAAGTTTCGTCAAAACGCGGACGGGTGAAATAGAGATAAACCATTTGCAGCAGTGTTTCAGCATCTTTTACCGAGGAACTCCCGTTAAAGCCTTCGCGCAACTGATTGACAAAGGGAGAAACACTGAATACTTTATCCGACAGCATTTTTTCGAGCGTGATGTTGTCGAAATCAGCAATTCCACTCATTCCCAGAATATCAGGAGTAAAATCAGCCGAAATATCGTCCTGCAATCCATACAACGAACTTCCACCCGGGCTCCAGGCGTTAAACAGAATTTCATCTGATTTAAAATCGGTGGATTTGATCACCACTTTGGCACCGTTTTGAAGAGTCCATTCCACCGCATCCACTTTTTCCAGTTGTTTTTCGGCAACCACCGGGCTTCCCGCCGGTTCTTCCGCCAGCAGCGGAACATCGGCAACGGCATCGTCATACCCTTCAATTTCGGTATTTTCCACTTCGTCGAGCAGTGTAAAAATATCTTCTTCAGAAGGAACCTCCATTCCTTCCATTTCGGGGGCGGTAACAATTACCACGCGGTTTTCATCGGTAATCCATTTATGGGCCAGCGCATTTACCTCTTCCAAAGTTATTCCGGGCATAAAAGTTTTAAAATATTCAAACTCTTTTTCAATTCCCGGGAAAGGTTCTTTGGTCATCAGGAAATTGCGTTTATATTCTTCGGCATAATTGATCGACTTCTGATTTTCGCGCTCGTTGTATGCCTTTTCAATGTAGTTTAACAGCGCGGTTTTTTGCCTGTTCAGTTCGGTTTGTGTAAACCCAAACTTTTTTACCCGTTCGTTTTCCAGCAACACTGCTTTGATGCCGTCTTCAATTTTTCCGTTTTGTGTTACGGCAATCGACAGGTAGGCGCTTTTGGGGCCAATCAGCTCGGTGTACGACGATTGCCCCATTAAAAACGGAGGCTCGGCCTGTTGTGTTTTTTCTGCCAGCCGGTTGTTAATCATGGCATTGTAAAGGTTCTCCAGAATACTTTGCCGGTAGTCGCCCATGGTTTCCGAAATTTCCAAATCGTGTTTGTACATTACATAAGCCAGCGGATAACGGGCTTCCTTGTCGGTTACAACTTTTACGAGGGTTTCCCGGTGATCGGGGATTTCAAAAAATTCTTTCTCCCGCGGGTTTTCACGCGCCGGAATCTGCGAAAACTTCTCCTGAATTTTCTGAACCATTTCTTCCTGGTTAAAATCGCCAACCACAATTACAGCCTGCAAATCGGGGCGATACCAGTCGCTGCGGAAACGGCGCAATGTTTCGGGCGGACAATTATCCACCACTTCCATTTTACCGATGGGGAAACGTTCGGCATATTTTGAGCCTTTCAGAAAAACCGGCCACCATTCGCGCTGCATCCGTTCTTCGGCGCTTTTGCTCCCGCGCCACTCTTCATGAATGATGCCCCGTTCGTTGTTAATTTCCTCATCAGAATCGGTTACCTGGCACGCCCAGTCGTACAATACCTGCAACCCTTTGTCCATATATTCCATGGTATCGAGCGGCACTTTCAGCATGTAAACCGTTTCATCAAAACTGGTGTAAGCATTAATTTCCGGCCCGAATTCCATTCCAATCGATTCAAAATAATTGATCAGTTCATGTTTGGGAAAATTTTTTGTCCCGTTAAAAGCCATGTGTTCAGCAAAGTGTGCCAACCCCTGCTGGTCGTCATCTTCGTCAACCGAGCCGGCCCTGACGACCAGAAACAGCTCTGCCCGGTTTTCGGGAGTATTGTTGGCCCGCACATAATAGGTCATTCCGTTTTCCAGCACACCCTTACTTATATTGGGATCCTGCGGAAGGGGGTCACTTAAGTTAACCGTGTTTTGAGCGCCTGCAAAAAGCACGCTCATCAAAAAAATCAAACTTGTAATGACTTTCATATCTCTGGTTTTGTTTTTAATATTTGTATTCGTATGGAGGGTAATATTACAACAATTTACAAAACGATAGGTTGAATGGCATGTGCGAATGCATCGTCTTCGTTCGACGGCACCAGGGGATAGATATTTTTTAACTCAGAAGGTGCGTTTTCCGTAAAAAACGAATGCCGGGTAAAACCAAGTAAATCGAGGTCGTTAAAATCGTTCCCCACCCCAACGGTTTGTTCCTGGCTGATGCCCAGCAAGTCGCACACCTGTTTTACCCCGTTGCCTTTGGAAACCGACTGGTGAAAAATCTCCAACCAGATGTACCCTTCCGTAATGGGCGATGAAGTACGAATGACCCGAATCTGGTCGCAAATGGCTTCAATTTCGGCTTTTAATTTTTCAAAATGAATGCGGTTTTCTTTGATGATGACCAGAAACTGGCACAACTCGGTTTCGGGCAGTTCCAATGCATTCAGTTCATAGGAAAAAGCCTGGTTGAAGGTAAAATAACGCTCAAACTCCTCGCACGAATTGTCGCCGCGGAAATACCAGTGGTTATGATTTTCGGGGGCCGGGAAAAACGCATGGAAACTGATGTTTTTGGCGGTAAAATAACTCAGCAGTTTTTGGGCCGAACTCTGAATGATGTTCTGATGAAACATCTCCTTCTGTTCTTTCCAGTTAAATACGCCGGCACCCGACGAGTACACAATGTAATCAAACGGCGTTTCGGGCGGAATTACTTCCTTCACCTTTTTCAGGTTACGGCCGGTGGCCACCACGCGAACCACATTTTTCCTGCCTAAAAGACGCAATGCCTCCAGGTTTTTATCGCTGATGCTGCGGTCGTTTTTCAGAAACGTCCCGTCCAAATCGGTTGCTACAAGTTTTATATTCTCCATACAACAATGCTTCGCCCTAAAATTAAAAATTAATTATGGATTGTAAAAAGATAATCGTTGCGGGCGTGGTGTTCTGTTTTTTAAACCACGCGCGCTCCGAAATCAACACAATTAATTATATGAAAGGACTGGTGCAGTGGCAATGGTACGGGTTCGCCATAGAGGCCATTTCCCAAAAACAGCTAACTTCTGATTGCATAAATTAAATGCCGCCGGAAACAGAAACACCATCAACACTCCAAAACCGGGCCTTGTGTTATCTGTGCGGTGCAGCAATCCGAACACAGCAGAAATCTTCCTGCCGGAAGGTAAGATCATTCGCTTGTTTTCAGGATTGTATCAATTTTAGTTTCTACGAGATTTTTAATTTGCAGTGCAAGATGTTTGTATTCCAGTGTTTCGTTTCCGTCAGGTATGTACAAGTCTCCCGGATATCTTACGTCAACGCCGAATTCACTTAATTCCCCGGGGGTCAATATCAAAAAAATCACCGTCTATGTCGGCGCATTCTGAAAGCAGGTATTCAATATTGTGCGTTTTCCGAATATCCACTCCGTTGGCAATTAAAAATGCTTTCAGAAATTTTCCACGGCTTGCTGGCAATGAAAACATACCGAGGAGATTGCAATAATTTCAATTTCTGTCAGCCGTTCAACCACCAAAACATCCTCATTGGCTTTTGCTAACCATTGTTTTATAAAATCCACAGTAGCCTGGTTCATAAAGCAACTCCTTCCTTCAGCACCTGTTTAAGAATATGCCCGGTAATATTTTTTTTGAATTTCTCTCTTCCTCACTCTGAATAAGAATATCAGCCGGAATTTTAAACCGGGCCAACTCTTTTCTCATGGACGATTTTAGCGCTCTTTTTTTGCGGATATCGATGGTTTCTCCGGTGATCATAAGAAAATCAAAGTCACTGTCAGGATGATTCCTTTCTTGCCCGAGAGCCAAAAAGAAGAATCCTGCACCCGGGCAAAAACCTGTTTGCCGTTTCCTTTATAATGGCCAATGAGTTTGAATTATTCTGAATCATTTTTCTTTTGTTTGCCCCGATCAAAAATACTCAAAATTTTGAATAATGTCAGTCCTCAGGTTTATTACCGGAACTATCGGGTAAAAAACACAAAAAACTGTGCCTGGCAACCCTGGCGATTTCAAAATTGCCGGGCGCGGGATACAGATTTCGATCCGCACAGTTGTCTGCGAACCGGAATTCGCAGCACCCTGCTTACAAATATTCAAAAAAGTATTGACTTACTTTTTCCATCAGGTGCATCCGGTCTTTTCCCCTCACATTGTGCGGGTGCGTGGGGTACACAAAAAAATCGGGT
>JAFGDX010000309.1 GCA_016931875.1 Prolixibacteraceae bacterium | reverse complement strand
GCGGCTTCATCATCGCGTTGCAGATTGTCATCATCGCTTCCTTCAAAAACGGTGGCATACAACCTGTCGGCGGGAATTCCCATTCGTTCCACCAGAAATTCCCAGGCCCAGTTGATGGCTTCCTTTTTAAAATAATCGCCAAACGACCAGTTTCCCAGCATTTCGAACATGGTGTGATGGTAAGTATCCAGTCCAACTTCTTCGAGGTCGTTGTGTTTTCCCGAAACACGCAAACATTTCTGTGTGTCGGCAATGCGGTTCCATTTTACGGGTTCGTTTCCGAGGAACAAATCCTTAAACTGGTTCATTCCTGCGTTGGTAAACATTAATGTGGGATCACCTTTTACCACCATCGGAGCCGATGGAACAACCTGATGTTCTTTCTCCTTAAAAAAATCCAAAAATGCGTTGCGTATCTCTTTTGACGTCTTCATATAATGTGTTTCTCTTTTTACCGTTTTTGTTAAAAAATTTTAACGTTCCTAAAATAAATTAGCCCGCTGAGTGTTATTTAGTTACATTTGGCGCGTAATAATAAGAACGCGAATTTAAAAATTCTTGCAAAGTTAGGCCTTTTAATTAATTTTGTTTAGAAACTGAAACGAAAATTTAGCCTTAAAATATGGCGAAAAAAAAGTATAAGTTTAATCCGAATACGCTCAGTTACGAGAGGGTTGGCATTTCAACCAAAGAAAAATTAAGCAAAATTCTCACCTATTTTGCAAGCAGTTTTGCAACTGCCCTGTTAATGGTGGTTGTGTTTCTGAACATGTATGAAACACCAAAAACAAAAGCGCTCGAGCGGGAAAACAAACGACTTTTGACCCAGTACGAACTGATGTCAAAAGATTTGGATAAAATCGACAAAGTACTGGCTGAACTTCAACAGCGAGACGATAATATTTACAGGGTAATTTTTGAGGCCGAGCCCATTCCTTCATCTGTAAGAAGAGCCGGTTTTGGGGGAACCAACAAATACTCCGAACTGGAAGACTTAAATAATTCCGAACTGATTATCAGCACAGCCAAAAAACTGGACATGATTGCCAAAGAGGCTTACATTCAGTCAAAATCATACGACGAAGTGCTGAAACTGGCATTGAACAAAGAAGAAATGCTGGCCAGTATTCCGGCGATTCAACCGGTAGCCAACAAAAATTTAAAACGAACAGCCAGTGGCTGGGGTTACCGGATGCACCCGATTTACAAAGTGCGAAAAATGCATTACGGCATGGACTTTACGGCCCCCACAGGAACTCCTGTTTATGCCACAGGCGATGGAAAAGTGCTTGAAGTAAGCGGTTCATCAAGAAGCAGGGTTGGTTTTGGGCTGGTGATAAAAATCGACCACGGATTTGGTTACGAAACCTTGTATGGCCATTTAAGCGCTTTTAATGTAAAACGCGGCCAGCAGGTAAAACGCGGCGATGTTATCGGTTATGTGGGCAACACCGGAGGTTCAACTGCCCCACACCTGCATTACGAGGTACACAAAAACGGACGCGCAGTAAATCCGGCATACTTTTATTATAAAGACCTGACTCCGCAGGAATACGATAAAATGATTGCGATCTCGTCAAACATCGGGCAAACTCTTGATTAACACGATTAAAAAATTGCCGATTTGCTTGACAACACATTCCTGCCTTTTTATCTTTAGCCTGATTTTAAAAATTACAAATTAGGAAAGGTGCCTTACAAAGAACCCAAAATAGAAAAAGTGCTGTTTACCATTGGCGAAGTTGCCAAAATGATGCATGTTGAAACAACCGTCATCCGGTACTGGGAGAACCAGTTTGAAGCGCTAAAGCCCCAAAAGAACAAAAAAGGCAACCGCTTGTTTACCAAAGACGACATTGAGACAGTAAAACTCATTCACCACCTGGTGAAAGAACGGGGCTTAACCATTAAAGGCGCGAAACAAAAATTAAAGGAAAACCCGGAAGGAACCATCCACGATTTTGAAGTGGTAAAAAAACTACAGGCCATCAAACAGGAGTTGATGAACATCAGAGATAAAATGGGCAATTAATATGACAAAGCTAAAAGAGATCATCCGTTTTTTTGAAGAACTGGCCCCACTCCGGTTGCAGGAATCGTACGACAATGCAGGACTGATAGTTGGTTCGCCGGACACAGACATTGATTCAGTGCTTGTTACACTCGACGTAACCGAAGAAGTGGTTGACGAGGCCATCCAAAAAAAGACCCAGCTGATTGTCGCCCATCACCCCATTATTTTTTCAGGGTTGAAAAAAATTACCGGCAAAAACTATGTGGAAAGAACCGTAATAAAAGCCATAAAAAATGACATTGCCATTTATGCGGCACACACCAATCTCGACAGTGTAACCGGTGGTGTAAATTCAAAAATTGCTGAAAAACTGGGCTTGCAAAATTGCAAGATTCTTCAACCGTTAAAAGGCCAGCTAAAAAAACTGGTGACCTTTGTTCCAACCGAACACGCCGACAAAGTTCGGGAAGCCATTTTTGCTGCCGGCGCCGGAACCATTGGAAACTACGATTCCTGCGGATTCAACCTGGAAGGCAGGGGAAGTTTCCGGGGAAATGAAAACACCAACCCTTTTGTGGGTGAAAAAGGCACCATTCATTACGAAACGGAAATCCGGTTCGAAACCATATTCCCGGGCTATCTGCAACACAAAGTCGTCAGCGAACTTCTCAACGCACATCCCTATGAAGAAGTAGCCTACGACATTTATCCGCTGGACAACCATTTTGAAAAGGCAGGAATGGGAATGACCGGAACCCTTCCGGAAGAAAAAACCGAACAGCAATTTCTGCAGCAATTAAAAGACACCTTCAAAACAGGAGTTATCAAACATACGCGGTTAAAAGGAACGCCGGTAAAAAAAGTGGCGGTTTGCGGAGGAGCAGGATCGTTTTTATTACCTGATGCCATTTCTGCCAAAGCCGATTTTTTTGTTTCCGGAGATTTTAAATATCATCAGTTTTTTGATGCAGAGAATAAAATAGTGATTGCAGACATCGGGCATTTTGAAAGTGAACAATTCACTAAAGATCTTTTTTATGAATTACTTATGAAAAATTTCCCTAAATTTGCAGTCCGTTTGTCGGAAGTAGACACCAACCCGGTTTTTTACTTCTAATTTTTTAGTTTGAATAGTTTGAAATTTAACATTAAATAGCGATGAATGCACCATATTCAAGGCAAGAAGACAAAGACATTTCTATTGAAGAAAAATTACGCGCTTTATATGAATTGCAAAGCGTGGTTTCAGAAATTGACAAAATAAAAACACTGAGAGGCGAACTTCCTTTGGAAGTGCAGGATTTGGAAGATGATATTACCGGTTTGAAAACCCGGTTAAAAAATCTGGAAGAAGACATTAAAAACCTCGACACGGCAATCAGCAACAAAAAAATCGCGATTAAAGACTCGCAGGCGTTGATTGCCAAATACACCGAACAGCAAAACAATGTTCGCAACAACCGTGAGTTTGACTCGCTCTCCAAAGAAATCGAATTTCAGAATCTCGAAATTCAGCTTTCAGAAAAAAGAATAAAAGAATTTACTGCTGAAATGACCGAGAAAAAAGAAACGATGAGCACTTCGGAAAAACAGCTGAAAGAGCGCATTGAAGACTTGGACCGGAAGAAAAAAGAGCTGCAGGAAATTACCGAGGAAACCAAAATTGAAGAAGAAAAGTTAAAAGCAAAATCGGAAAAAATCGAGTCGTTTATTGAACCACGATTGCTGACTGCTTTTAAACGTATTCGCAAAAATGCACGCAACGGACTGGCAGTGGTTACCATTCAGCGTGATGCCTGCGGTGGTTGTTTTAATAAAATACCGCCACAAAGACACCTGGATATTGCCAGCCACAAAAAAATTATTGTTTGCGAATATTGCGGACGTATTTTGGTTGACAAAGACATTAACAATGTTGTAGAAGCGGAATAATTTTCAACAAAAAATAGAACAAAGCCGGTTCCTGAAAACAGAAGCCGGCTTTTATTTTGCTAAAACTTTAAATTCAGAACACTGAACTCAGAACCGGGTTACCAGCTACCGCCTGCCCCGCCGCCGCCAAAACTACCGCCGCCAAAGCCACCGAAACCGCCAAAATTGCCACTTCCGGATGAAAAATTATTAAATGATCCGCGGTGCGAACTTCCGCCCGACATCATTCCCATCGCAATCCAGAAAGGCAAACTTTTTCCCGGCGAATAAAATCTTCTTTTTCTTCCCCGAAGAATAGGAAATATAACAAAAAACAAAATGATAAAAAGGAGGGCCGGAATACCGCCACTTCTTTCGCGGGCATAATACTCCTGGTACTGTTCCGCTGAGTATT
>JAFGDX010000308.1 GCA_016931875.1 Prolixibacteraceae bacterium | reverse complement strand
CTCCAGTTCCTGTTCCAGTATTTCCAGTTCTTTTTGTTTGCTGAAAACAACGTTCATTGTTTTTATTCCGTCACTCTCCACCTCCAACTCTTCCTGTTGAAGTATTTGTCGTTTTTCAAGAAAGTCGGTGGTTTTTTCCAGTTGCTCAATAAGCTTGTATTTTTCTTTGATTGTGTCCGATAACTTTATTTCTTTCTCCTCTACATGAACCACGCCCAGTTTTTGAATGTTTTCCAAAAAGGAGTCGTAATCTTTATAAAACACCAGAAAATAATATTTGTACATCGGAATTATCATAGCACTACCTCCCGTTGCTTTTGCTGCCGTTTTTTTACAATTTTCTGAGCCGATTTCGACAGGTTTTCCTCATCTTCCAAAAACCGTTTTATTTTTCGAATGGCATCCTGGTAGCCCGGAATTTGTACTTTTTCATACAGGTTTACTTTTTGTGTGGTTTTTCTCCGGGCATGTTCAAGCAACACCATTTTACGGGTGTAGAATTCTTTTTCGGTTACAATTCCGGCCAGCTTTTTTACAATCGAAATTCCCTCGGGAAACCATTTGGGATGGGTGAAAATGCCAAACCCGGCTTCGTTAAAAATCACTTCTTCCAAAACCGGGGTTTTTACACCGGCAATTTTTTTGGTTGAAAATTTAACGTCACCAATTTTTAGCAGATCGGCCGAAAATTCGTTCCATAATCCAACTGAATCGCTTTGTTTCGTTATTTCTAAATGCAGGGTATCTTCCAGTTCGTGAATTTTATCTTTGGCTTTTTTAACTTCCATACGCAAGGCAGCTTCCTTGTTTTTCAGCGTAGGAAGCGCACGTAGCCTGATGTTTAACTGTTTGTTCAGCAGTTGCTGGGCTGTTTTGTTATATTGAAATTTTAAAGCCAATTTTTTAGATTTTTATGTTACACCGGGAAAATGAGCATGGGTATATCTTCCGACGCTAATATCCGTTTCAAATTATGGTGATGGAACGTTTTATAAAATGCCGAACGTTTTATTTTTGAAAAGGAAATGAGATTCATTTTATTATTTTCGGCAAAAGTTTCCAGTCCTTTAACAACATCATCACTTTCAAAAAGAATACATTCAATATTATGAACGCTGTAGTCGCGTTGAAGCATTTTGTTGAGCTCATCTACTTTTTCACGAAGGTGCGACTCGTTGTGCAGGTCGATGTGTACACAATAAATTTGTTTTTCAAAAGCCTGCAAAATGCCCAGTAATTTGTTCAGCGAAGAATTATCGGCATCATAAAAATCGGTGGCATACATAACATTGATTTTTTCTTTTTCGTTGAAACCGGTTTTTGGAGGAACCGCCAGCACCGGAAAAGAGGAATTTTCAATTACGCGGGCAATGGTTTTTCCGTGAAACTCATTTTCAAAATCGTGCTTGCCATGGCTTCCCATCAAAATAACATCGGGTTTGTATCTTTCGGCGGCATCAACAATTACGTGCTCCGGAATTCCTTTTAACATGCGGTAATGCAGGTTTACCGAGTTTAGTATTTCTTTTGGAATGGCTTTTTTGATTTCCATGCTAAAGTTGACCAGTTTGAGCTGGGCTTTTTTATGCGCTTCCTGCAGCTCCATTTTTATATACCTTTCCCACGAAACCGTGTGCCTTTCCGATTCGTTTAAGGTGGGGTCTTCATATACATACAAGAGTTTTATTTCGGCATGGGTCTTCCGGGCAATGGCGATAGCAAATTTGCAGAGGTTGATGCAATCTTCGCTTATTTTAACCGGCAGAAGTATTTTTTTGATTTGGGTGTACGGGCGGTCTTCTTTTATTGAATACAAATCTTGTTCCCTGTGCAGCTGTAACAGCAATTTAATGGCTTTTTCAGAATTGCCGGCTTTTACTTTTAACAAAATTTCATCAGGATTGTATTTGCTTCCAATGGTTGTTCCTTCGTTGGTGAAAAAGCACTCAATTCCCTCTGATTCAAATTTGTTTTTAACAAAACTTCCCATGTAAGGGGTGGAGATTCTGAGTATGGTTATTAATTGATTTTCCATGACTTTTAGTTTTTATGATTTATGTTTCTTTTCCCGTATTTTTCAACAAATTCAGATTTTATTCCGATTTCAGCCACCGAAAAATATTTGTTAAACAATTCCCAGCCGGTATCAATCATTTTTTCTATTTCGATGTTGATGTCAATGGCCAGTAGTTTTTCAGAATACTCTTTGGCAAAATGCATGGTTCTTTTGTCGTAATCGGTCAGATCAAAGCCATTCTCGATTTTGGTTTTTGCATTGGCAGCATCTGCAAAAAGCCGTATGGCGGTGTTCATAACCTGCGGGTGGTCTTCCCGGGTTTTTTTACCTATCACAAGTTGTTTTAACCTTGATAAACTTCTAAACGGGTCAACAATTACTTTCCCGATGTCGGTATCTTTCCGGAGGAACAGCTGCCCCTCGGTAATGTAGCCCGTATTGTCGGGTATGGCGTGGGTAATGTCTCCGCCCGATAAGGTGGTAACGGCAATAATGGTTATTGACCCGCCATCGGGGAACTGAACTGCTTTTTCGTAAAGCCGCGCCAGGTCGCTGTACAACGAGCCCGGCATACTGTCTTTCGATGGAATCTGGTCCATACGGTTGGAAACAATACTCAGTGCATCGGCAAAAAGTGTCATGTCGGTTAAAAGCACCAGTACATTCTGGTTTTTTTCGGCGGCAAAATATTCGGCGGCTGTCAGCGCCATATCGGGTACCAGAAGTCGCTCAACCGGCGGGTTTTCTGTGGTATTTACAAAGCTGATGATTCGTTCTATGGCTCCGGCATTTTCAAATACATTTTTAAAAAACAGGTAATCGTCGTTGGTAATTCCCATGCCGCCCAGAATGATTTTGTCGGCTTTTGCCCTGAGCGCCACCATGGCCATAACCTGGTTGTAAGGTTGGTCGGGATCGGCAAAAAACGGGATTTTTTGCCCGGTTACCAGTGTGTTGTTCAAATCAATCCCGGCAATTCCGGTAGTAATTAATTCAGAAGGTTGCTTTCTTCGTACCGGGTTAACCGACGGGCCACCAATTTCCACTTTTTTACCTTCTACTTCCGGGCCGCCGTCAATGGGTTGTCCGTAGGCATTAAAAAAACGCCCGCCCAGTTCATCGCTCACCGAAAGTTGCGGAGCATGCCCCAGGAAAACCACTTCAGCATTTGTGGGAATTCCCTCGGTGCCCGAAAAAACCTGAAGCGTAATTAAATCGCCTTCAATTTTAACCACCTGCGCCAAACGGTCGTTTACAAGGGCCATCTCTTCGTTTCCAACGCCACTGGCATGCAGCGCAATGGTTGCCTTGGTTATCTGGTCAATTCTGGTATATATTTTCTGAAATGCTGTGGTTTCCATTATTATTCCGGTTTATACAATTTCTGTTTTTTCTTTTTTTCTCTCCTGAAGAATTGTTCTTAATTCATTTTCATATTTTTTGAAATCATCGCTCTCAAATTCAGAGTAATTCATTTGTTTGAAAATATTTATAATTTTTTTGAAATAGGGGTTTACTTCTTCAAACGACTCAAATTTAAAATCGGTGTGGTACACTTCCAGCACTTTATCCATCATGTAGCGTTGGCGTTTTATGGGGGTTGAGGCATCCACCTTGTCAAAGGCATCCTGTTGCAGAATAACAAAATCCACCACTTCCGATTTCCAGAAAATAACATGGTAGTCGATGGGAACACCATCGTCTCCGAGAATATTAATTTGTTCATAGGTTTCACGCCCGCGGATCAGAATATTTTTTGCCAGGATGATGTTTTCCACCCAGTCGGGTGAAATGTTTTTTTGCATGTATTCCTGAAATTCAGGGTATTCAAGGTATTTCGAGTAACTGTCAACCGCATCAATGGCCGGGTAGCGTTTGCTGTCGGCGCGTGATTGCGACAAGGCATAAAAACAGCGGGCCGCTTTTTTTGTGGATTCAGTTACCGGTTCTTTCAGATTGCCGCCAGCCGGAGACACTGTTCCGATAAAAGTTACCGAGCCGGTTTGGCCGTTGTGCAGGTAAACAAATCCGGCGCGTGCATAAAAGTTGGAAATAATGGCGGGCAGGTCCATCGGAAAAGCATCGGGGCCGGGCAGTTCCTCCATACGGTTCGACATTTCGCGGAGTGCCTGTGCCCACCGCGATGTGGAATCGGCCAGCAGCAAAACTTTTAGCCCCATCGAACGGTAATATTCCGAAATGGTCATGGCGGTGTAAACCGAAGCTTCGCGGGCTGCCACCGGCATGTTCGAAGTGTTGGCAACAATGGTGGTGCGTTCCATCAGTTTTCTTCCGCTTCGGGGGTCGTCGAGTTCCGGAAATTCAGCAAAAATTTCTACTACTTCGTTGGCGCGCTCCCCGCAGGCGGCCACCACAATCATATCGGCTTCGGCTTGTTTTGAAAGTGCGTGTTGCAGCACGGTTTTGCCGGTTCCAAACGGGCCCGGAATAAAACCGGTTCCGCCCTCCACAATCGGGTTTAAACTGTCGATTACACGAATACCGGTTTCCATAAAATTAAACGGGCGCGGCTTTTCTTTGTAAGCTTTAATCGGGATTTTTACCGGCCATTTTTGAATCATGGTAACATTATGATCTGTATTTTCACTGTCGGTAACCACGGCAATTGTGTCATTAATTTTGTATTCGCCGGCAGGTGAAATTTCTTTGACGGTAAAAGTTCCTTTAAAACTAAAAGGCACCATAATTTTATGCGGAATCCAGTTCTCGGTAACTTCGCCCAGCCATGAACCTGCAACAATTTCATCGCCCGGGCCTGCCAATGGTTTAAATTCCCAGAGTTTATCTTCTTCCAGCGCGGGTGTATAATCTCCTTTTTGAAGAAAAATACCGGTCATTTTATCCAGGTCGTGCATCAAACCATCAAAATTTTTCGACAAAATTCCGGGTCCCAGTGTGGCCTCCAGCATGTGCCCTGTAAATTCAACCGTGGTTCCTGTTTTTATTCCGCGGGTACTTTCAAAAACCTGGATATAAGCTGTTTTCTTCCCGATTCGTATCACTTCGGCCATTAGTTTTACTCCCGAATGAATGATGTAACAGATTTCATTTTGCGAAACCGGTCCGTCAAATTCAACCATAACAAGGTTCGAAATTATTCCGGTTATTTTTCCTTTGGTACTCATGTGTTTCTATTTTGCTATGCTGAATTCCGCCGGGAATTCATAGCTTGTTTGTAATTCAGAAATCATTTTTTGCAGAAACTCCTCTCCGGTTTCTTTGTCAAGTTTCATCCAGCGTTCAATGATTTGCAACCGGAGTATATAACTCAGTATCTTTTCAATGCTGAAATAGTGAAAAAAGGTGTGTTCATCCAGGTAGTCCCATCTGATTTTGTCGAAGTTTTTTTCTTTCTCCGCCATTTCCATATCGGTTTCCATTACGCGGATAATGTCGTGTACATAAGGAATTTCATCTTCGTAATATTCAGGTTTCAGGCGGTTGGCCAGCAAAAGGGAATTTACATATTTGCTTTCTGTTGTTTTGACCAGGTGTTTGTTTATTTCGTATTTGTAGTTGAGGCAATTAAAACCGGTAATCAGGTTCCGGGATTTGAGGTCGAACAAAAACCAGTTTTGCAGAAAGGAGTTTTTTAGCGTTGAAACAAATGTGTAAAAAAGAGATTCCAATTTTGTTTCGGCACTGAGATTTTTTTCCCTGATTTCCTTTTTTTTTGTCCATCGTAAAAATTCAGTCATATAATCAGGAAGCAGCGTTGGATTCTCAATTTGTCCCTCCATAAATTTTTCTGAAAAGTTTCCCGAACAGTTCCATGGCTCGTTGGTTTGAAAAAGCAGGCGGAGGAGGTTTTCGTTATCGGCGGGCAGAAACAAAAGTTTGACAAGTTCAAAATCAGCGGGGAGCAAATCGTTTTTTATGGTGTTGCGAAATGTAACAGGAGTTAATCCCGTTTTTAGTTCAGTAAAAAACAAATCGGGTAAGCCTGCAATTAAACAATAATATTTTTTTTTAAACATGCCCGAATTTTAAATGGTTACTTTTGGTTTTTCAACTTTATTTTTCAATCAGATTTATTTGCTTCCACCTGATTTTTTATTCGTTTTCCCCGAAGATCAGTTTTTGGGTATTTTCCTTAAAATAGGTTTTGAAATAGTTTTCAAAATCAGCGTCGGTAAAACGAATGAAAAAACGGTCGTCGGCGGGGCCAAGCTTGAACCCGTTTTTCAATTTTGCATCCCCCCCAATTTCGAGACCCTTTTTCATGGCATCAGTGGCGCGTTGGTTTAAAAACTCTGTCAGTTCATCCAAATCTTTTTCCGGGACCAGCAACTTCAAATCCATTTTGTCGTTTTCTGCCGGGTTCCAGTTTTTAATAATGGTTAGAATAATATTCCGGATAAAATCGCTGTCAGAAAAATTTTCACGCACGGGCGGGTCAATTTGCCGGGCCAGAACCAAATGGGTGACCTTTTGTTTTAGCTCGCTCAGAAACTGACGTGCCGCGAGCTTCATTTCCGAGGCCGCATTTTTTTTGAGTTCTTCAGCTTCCGATTTGGCTGTTTCCCTAATTTCAGAAGCTTGTTTTTGAGCCGACTGGATTATTTTTTCTGCTTCTTTCCGGGCTTCTTCTTTTATTTTTTCAGCCTCTTTTTCAGCTTCTGCAACACCTTCGTTGTATATTTTTTCGGTAATTTCCTGTAGCTTGTCTGTCATTGCATTATGATAAAATCGTTAAAATTCAGTTTTACAAATCGCCCGTCTCCTCAAGGGGCAGAGTCGCGTTTCCAACGGTAAAAACAGGTACTTCGCAGCCATGTACAATTTCAGAAACAAATTGCCCGATGCGCCGGTCGGCAAATAATGATTCCTGGTGTGTGCGTATAATAACCATTTCAGGATGTTCTTCTCTGATATAATCCAGAATTACCTTGTGTTTCATTGAGTACATTTTCAATATTTTCACTTCGCATTCTATTCCGCGTTCCTGTAACATGGTTTTCAGTTTATCTGCATTTCTGCGCGCAAGGCTTTTGGTTTCGTTGATGTCGATGTTCAGGGCAGAAACAATTTTGATTTTTGCATTGAACTTTTTGGCAAAAAAGGTGGCCCAAAACAGGCGTTTTTTTGTGGTTTGCGAAATGTCAATCGGGATAATGATTTGCTTCACTTTTTTGAAAGGGAAATTTTTGTTGGTTAATAAAACAGGGCAATGCGAGCGGTTAATCAGTTTGTTTATCTCTGTTTTTTTCAAACCGCTTTCATTCTTGTCGAGCGCCAAAAAATCATAACCTCCTTTTTTTGATTCTTTGATTAAGGTGCTTACCGTTTCTCCTGTTTGAATGCGGGGGATATATTCATCGCGCAATGTTTCGCTGGTAGTTTGTTCAATTAAATCAATCAGTTTTTGTTTGGCTTTGGAGGTTATGGTTTCATTCTTTTTTGATTGAAACCCTGAAAACAGCGAGGAAGGTTGTTTTAGAATGTGTAATATAAAAATGCGCATTTTTAGTGAGCTCTGAAATTGCAGAATTTGTTTCAGAACTGTTTTCCCGACAGTGCTTTGAGGAATGTATGCCAGAATGCTGTTCGACATGTAGTTCATGACTCCCGATTTTTTTGTTTTAGAACAGAATTAGAAAAATTATACGGTACCGGTTAGTTCAATTTTTACTAATTAACATATGATACGAAAAAAGAGATCGAGGGTTTGCAAAATGTACGACAAAAAAATATAAAAAATGCAATGTTAAATGAAATCCTTTTTGTTGCAATGAAATGAAATAATGTTCAATTAAAAAAGGTTGTTGGCACACGGAAGGGGAAAATAAAAGTGCTTTTCAGCGATTACATCGAATCGGTGATGCGAACATTAATTTTAAAAGCTTCCGTTGGATTGAGGGTAAACAATTGGTGAATATCCTGTTGCGATAAACCGTTTTTTTCAAGCGCCGGGATCAGGGATTCTTCAATGGCTGTAAATCCTCTGAAATCACCGCCGTTGGGTTCACCGGGCCGGTACCAGCCGGCATCGTGCGAAAACAGCAGTTTGTGGAGCAGGCCTTCTTTTTTCATTTGAAGAGCAAATTGTACAAATTTGTCGAGGTTTTCGGGGGTGAAATTATCATACGCAATCCAGGCACCCATCCGTGCGGCTTCCAGCGGTTTGCTCTGGTCTGTTTCATTGTGGGCGTGAGTCCAGATAAAAGCCGACGGGTGAACCCCCTGCTTTTTCAGAATTTCCAGCTCCTGAAATGCCGGAAGCGCCGGTCCTGTGTGCGACATGATGGTCAGTCCGGTAGCTTTGTGGGTGATGCAGGCGGCTTCAACCACTTTCCGGTTTATTTCTTCCAGCGGGCCCCGGTCAACAGCTATTTTTATAAACCCCGGGTAAACGCCGGTGTTTTCAATCCCGTTTCGGGCTTCGTTTATCCAGCGTTCGGCCAGCTG
>JAFGDX010000307.1 GCA_016931875.1 Prolixibacteraceae bacterium | reverse complement strand
TTCTCACCGAAATGCCCGCGTGGCTCAATTTACTCATCGCGTTTATTATAGGTATTGGTTTTGGTTTTGCACTCGAGCAGGCCGGGTTCTCATCAAGCCGCAAACTGGCCGGAATGTTTTACGGATACGATACTACCGTGTTAAAGGTATTTTTTACCGCTGCAATTGTTGCGCTGGTTGGTTCGCAGTTTCTGGCGTTTTTTGGGCTTCTGAACCTGAACATGGTGTACGTTAATCCATACTACCAAACGGCCGCATTGATTGGCGGGGTAATTATGGGAGCCGGTTTTATTATGGGCGGTTTTTGCCCGGGAACCGGTATAAGCGCCCTTTCAATCGGAAAAATCGATGCCCTTGTTTTTCTTTTTGGCGGAATGGTGGGGGCTTTTCTTTTTGCAGAAACATACCCGTTTATTCAAACAGTGGCCACCGGTAACTACAAAGGGCCTGTGCGGATTGACGAATGGATGGGCGTTTCTCCGGGAGTATTTACCCTGCTGCTTATTGCAGGGGCAATTGTTTTGTTTTGGATGGCTGAACTGGCCGAGCGCTTTTTTAACCGGCCAGCCATAACTTCAGAACTTTAACTGAACACATTATGAATGCAAGAATAAAATTATCGGTTGTTTTGATGGGGGCAGGTTTGATTTTGGCTTTTCTACCCTACAATGCCTCAAAAACGTTTCAGATGAAACCCGATGAATTGGTTGCCGAAGCTCTGAATAACGAAATCTATTTTTCTGTTGACCAGGTGGCCCGGTTTGTAAACAACGAAGACTCCGCCATACGGATTGTCGACCTTCGCAGCAGGGAAGAATTTTTGGAATGCAATATCCCGGGCTCGGTAAATATTCCCTTCAATGATTTTCTGAATCCCGACTGGGAAGGCTACATCAACCAAAAAACGGTGAAAAACATATTTTACGGAAACGGAGAAGAAACAGCCAATGTAGCCTGGACCATTGCCACCGGACTGGGCTACGAAAATAATTTTGTGATGAAAGGCGGGATGAACGAGTGGTATAAAACCGTAATGCTGAGCAATTTTGAAGGAGACAGGATTACGCCCAGAGAAAATGCACTTTTTGAAACCCGGTTGAAAGCCAGAAGATTGTTTACCCAGTTGAACAGTTTGCCCGACAGTTTGAAGATGCAGTTTCTGGAAGCCAAACGCCTCGAAGAGTCGCAACTCGACGGAGGTTGTGAATAAAAACCATATTGATTATGAAAGGAATTCGTTTGTTTCTGGTTTTTTTTGTTGTGCTGGTTGTGCTGGTAATTGTAAGGACAACCAATAAGAATTTGTTTAAAAACGATGCTTCGGGAGCAGTTCAGGCGGCACAGAAAAACCTGGTTTCGGTCAGTCAGCTTAAAAACAGCGCCGGTTCTTTTCTGTTGGTGAGTATCGATCCCGAACCGGTTTCTCATCCTTTTGCTGCTGAAAATACCATTCACATTCCTTTTGAAAAACTGCTTGAAAAAGACAACCGTAAAAAACTGCAAAATGAAAAGGGCGGTATTTTGCTTTACTCCACCAATTTGGCGCTCTCGTCAAAGGCATGGGTAATTCTGAACCAGCTAAAATTCAGTAATGTTTATATTCTTTCTGAAGAAGAAAATCCGGAGGAATTTAAATATACATTCCAGCCCGAACCATCGATCAGGCTGGAGTAATGAAGAAATAATCTGTTCTGAATTATTCTTCGGTATAAGGATAATTTTCAATTTCTGCTTCGGTAAACGGCATCCACGAAAGGCTTTGCTCCTGCGCTACCATTTTATCATACATAAAAGCGTTGTTGCCGTAGGTGAGTGTTTTGGCATTGTAGCCAAACAAACGGAGGTACGCGGTTGCAAAACCCGAATTATGCCCCGTGTTGCAGTAAACCACCACTTCTTTGTCGGTTGGAATGGTTTGCATTTCGGAAACAATACCGAGGGTTGCATTGGGTTTGTAACGAATAGCCCCCGGAATGTGCCCCGATTCATATTTATCGCGCCGGTCGTAGTTGATGGTGTAATAATTTCCGGGGTTTGCAAAAATATCTTCAGCGTAAACCAGCGCAGCCGACGAACCCTGGGCAAACAAAGTATCTAACCGGGCCAGCATAATTTCTTCACCGGTATTTTTTCCTGTATTTAATTTCGGAAAATCGTGTGGCGTAGCTTTTTCATTGTCGGTGGTTTCCAGTTGATCTTCATAGGCTGCCGAAACCACATCGAGCCACGAACCTTCAGCAAAATCTTTGTTCCAGCCGCTCATTCCCCAGCGCATGGCATATACATTCCCGTAACCCGCCAGCCGCAACAGCGAAGTGGCGTAACTCGAAACCTGCCCTGCATAACAAACCAGTACAATTTTGTCGAACTCAAAGGGTTTTATTTCGTTGGTGAAATAGTCAGGCAATTTGCTGAACTCAACATTTACAGCGCCTTTAATATGTCCGTTTTTAAAAATATCAGGACGCCGGATGTCCACAATCAGCATATTTTTATCCAACTCTTCGTATACGGAAGAGGGTTTTATCAGGGATGGAAAATCGCGGCTGTTGGCATAATCGCCCATTTCAACAAGATAATCGAGCAGGAGCTGGGCCTCCGGGTTAATTTCAACTTTTGCAGTTGTTGCAACCTGTGCCGTCGAATTTTCATCAGCCTGTTTTTGCTGGCCTCCTGAACATGAAAATATGCTCAGAACAAACAAAAGCAGCCAAACTTTTGATCCGGATTTCAGGTGAATCATAATTCTTTTATAAATATTAACTGTTGCTTTCAACGGGGTTTAAATCCTTGTCGTACCGAACTGTTTCCACCCGGCGGCCACTTTCGTCGTATTTGTATTCTACAATGGCAACGCCGTTATTCGGATTATTTACAACATTTTTGTTTTCATCCATCGAAATGCTTTTTACCAAAGCGCCGTGCTCGTTGTATTCATTTTTGGTAACCGGAATATTTTTCCCGGCCAGGTATTCATCATCCTGGTCGAACATGGTGGTTTCAACCACGTAACCGTTTTCATCAACCACATTTTTGCGTTTGGCCCAGCCCCAGTATAAATTGGAAAGCTGCCCAACAGTGTTGTGAACTGAAAAGGTAAGCAGGTCGCCGTTTTCATTGTTTTCAAACAAAAAATAGGAAACACCGATATCGCCACAGTTTTCAGCCGTACAATCATACAACGTGTCTGCTTCGTAATTGGCCATCCGGGTTACATACCCATTATTGTTATATGCAAAACGAAGTTCGTAAAACGGGCAGAAAGGATTCATAATAACTTCTTCGCCTGCCAGGTTGTAGCGCAGTTCCTGAATCATGCCGTCGGTCAGTTTTGCCCACTGGTAATTGTGAATATTGTTCTGGTTTTCCACGGGTTCTCCGTTTTCATCCAAAAACCGCATGGCTGTTCTTGTTCCTGAATCATCGAGTGTATATTCAAAAGCTGAAACCCCGCCGTTTTTCGTTGGCTCGCCCTCTTCATTGAAAAAATGTTTAATCTGCTTGTTACCTTCATAAGTGTAAGTAATTTTGGCAGCCCGCAGATTCGAGTAACCCAGCAAAACACCATTCCGGTTGTATTCCACCGAAACCAGCTGGCCGTTGTCGTTCCAGGTAAATTTGTAGTTGTTTATGTTTTCGGCATCTTCTGCTGAAATCGGGTGGCTTCCCCGTTCCAAATCCCAGGGAGTTTCGCTAAACAGCAAATGTCTGTAATACTTCACATTCGCATCTTCGGTTTGGGCAGGTTTTGGGTTGCATGAGGTGAATCCGGTAAAAGCAACCACAATCAGAATCAATTGTATAAATTTCATTATTGTACGTTTTAATTGATGACTTCCTTTGTTTACTG
>JAFGDX010000306.1 GCA_016931875.1 Prolixibacteraceae bacterium | reverse complement strand
TTCGGGCGAGTGCATTTTTTCAAGGTTGGCCACCAAACTTGCCAGAAACGAATCGCCGGCGCCAACGGTATCAGCTGTTTCTACTTTAAAGCCGGGATGTTCAATAAGGGTATTGTTCATCAAAAGCAAAGCTCCGTGTGGTCCGCGGGTAACACAAATTTCGGGACATTCATAATATGCTGAAACCCATTGCATAAGTTTGCGTAGTTTCCCCGATTGGTTGTGCCACGAGGCTATTTTTAGCAGCTCTTCATCATTTAGCTTTATCACATCCGACATCCGCAGCAGAGATTCAACAATTTCCCGATTATCAAAAGGAGGGCGCAGATTGACATCAAACAAGCGTTTTGCATCCGAATTTTTTAAAAGCTGAATCAGTGTGTTTCGTGTAACTTCTGAACGTGAGGCCAGTGAACCAAAAATAATAATATCGGCATTGGCAACCAGTTCATCTGTCCTTTGGTCAGCAGTTATGTTATCCCATGCAACCGGCTGGCAAATTTCGTAAGTTGCATTTTTGTTGTGGTCTAAATGAACTAGAACCTTGCTGGTAGGCAGTGCTTTGTCAGTGCCGATATACGTGTCATTTAACCCGGCCATTTTTAGAAACTGAATCAACTCCCTTCCTTCGCTGTCGTCTCCGATTTTACTGACAAGAGCCGGGGTTTGCCCTTGTTTTTTTAAATGAATGGCTACATTCAGAGGTGCACCTCCGGGTTTGGCTCCGTCTGGCAACATATCCCAAAGCACTTCGCCAAAACATACAATATTTTCCGTCTTATTTTTTTGCATGGTTCAAGTATTTTTTCAAAAATAGTTTTTTGTAAGTTCCTTTCCGATTTATTTTTTATTTTTTGAATACTAAAAAGAATAAAATATTATATTTGCAACCGCAAAATCAAACGGTGGTTGTAGTTCAGTTGGTTAGAACGCTGGATTGTGGTTCCAGAGGTCGCCGGTTCAAATCCGGTCTACCACCCCAGGTGAAAAGTCCCGGTTATTCCGGGGCTTTTTTTATTTTTGGAAAATGCAAATCACCGGAATTATACTGGCTGGCGGAAAAAGCCAGCGAATGGGAACCGACAAAGCCTTGCTTGAGGTGGACGGACAAACACTGCTTAGCCGGGCAGTTGGGTTTTGCCAGTTGTTTTGCAATGAGGTTCTGATAAGTTCAAATTACGAAGCTCATAAAGTTGAAGGTATTCAGCCAATTCCTGATGAAACAAAAAACTGTGGCCCGATGGGCGGCATATATTCCTGTTTGAAACATTCGAAAAATGAGTGGAATTTTGTACTTAGTGTCGATGCGCCTTTTGTTGAAGTTGAATTTGTCAGATTTTTGATTTCCCATGCCGGCAATTTTGATGCTGTTGTCCCCTTTCATCAAAAAGGAAAAGAACCCCTTGTAGCTCTTTATCATAAAAATGCAATTGCTGCCATGCTTCAACAACTTTCGTCCGGTGAGTACAAAATGCATTTTCTGCTTGAAAAAATAACCACTCGTTTTGTAGATTCACAATCATGGGTGGAAAAGTTCCCCCGTTTGTTTTATAACCTGAATTCTCCGGCTGATTTCTAAGCTATTGAAATCATAAAAACTCCAACCTCAGTAAACAATATATACTTGTTTGGAATCATTATAAATTTTATTCGAAAGTTCAATTTAAAATGATTCTAAAATCATTTTGAATGGTGTTTAAAATCATTAAAATCAGTATATTATAATTTATTTTGATAAACTTATGTAAAGAATCAAATGTACTGATTTTAAATATCTATTTTGTCATATATATGGATATGAAGAATTATTTATGTTTGCACAACAAAATTTTAGGATATGGCAAAAACCAGGCGCGATTTTATTCGGATTTCATCGTTGAGCACTGCCGGAGTGCTGGCCGGGGCAAAGTATCTGCAATCGGCCATGCCACAATTTTTGCAGGCGAATCAAACTTCGGGGGGCGATGTTGATTTACAGCGCACACCTACCTATTGCGAGGTGTGTTTCTGGCAATGTGCAGGCTGGGTGTATAAAAACGAGGATGGTTCGATTAAAAAGATTGTAGGGAACGACGATGATCCCAACTGCAACGGGCGGTTTTGTCCGCGTGGTACCGGCGGAGTGGGGATGTATTACGATGAAGACCGGTTGAAAACGCCTTTGATGAGGGTTACCGGTGCCGATGGAAAACAAAGCTACAAAGAAGTTTCGTGGGACGAGGCATTTGATTTTATTGCAGAAAAACTTGTAAAAATAAAAGAAGAACACGGGCCCGAATGTACTGCCCTGTTTACACACGGTTCGGGGGGCCACTACTGGGGAACCCTGCTAAAAGCTTTTGGTTCGGGGAATATAGCTGCACCATCGTATGCACAATGCCGTGGTCCGCGCGAAGTAGCTTTTATTGCAACATTTGGTTCAGGGTTGAATTCGCCCGAACCTACCGATATTCGCGATACCCGCTGTCTGGTGCTGATTGGTTCGCACTTGGGAGAAAACATGCACAACGGACAGGTGCAGGAACTGTCGGACGCCATTGACAAAGGTGCCACAATTATTACTGTTGATCCGCGGTTTTCAACAGTGGCAAGCAAATCGAAACATTGGTTGCCAATAAAACCAGCCACTGATATTGCACTGTTGCTCTCCTGGATTCGTGAAATTGTCAATAACGAGTGGTACGACCGCGAATACATTGAAAAATATGCCTACGGTTTTGACCAGTTGAAAGCTTATGTTCAGCCGTTTACCCCGGAATGGGCGTACGGAATTACAACGATAAGCCCGGGCCAGATCAGGGAAACCGCCAGAGAAATGGCAAATGCCTCGCCTTCGGTAATTATTCACCCCGGGCGGCATGTTACCTGGTACGGTGATGATACACAGCGTTTAAGAGCGGTTGCCATTCTGAATGCCTTGCTGGGATCGTGGGGACGCAGGGGCGGTTTTTTTGTTCCCGATAAAATGAGCCTGCCCGATTATCCGCATCCACCTTTCCCGGCACCAACACGTACCTGGCGCGATGCCATGGGAGGAAAATATAACCTGGCCGATTTGGCTTTGGCATCGGGAGTTTGCGATGCAACTATTCCTTCGCCGGAGCTCGATTGCAATATTAAAGGCTGGATTGTGAACGGGACCAACCTGATTATGACTTTACCCGATCAGAAAAAAACCATTGACGCGATAAATAATCTCGATTTACTTGTGGTAGTTGATACCATGCCGATGGAGATTACCGGTTATGCCGATATAGTGTTGCCGGAGTGCACCTATCTTGAACGCTGGGACGATTTTCGTCTGGCACAGGGCAGGGAACCAAGTATTGCACTCCGGGCACCGGCAGCCGAACCCAAATACAATTCAAAACCTGCCTACTGGATGGCTAAGGAGCTTTCAAAACGATTGGGGCTGGAAGATTATTTTGCCTGGAATTCATTTGAAGAAATGCTGGACTGGCAGTTAAAACAAGTCGGCTCTTCGCTTGATGAAATGAAACGAATAGGGGTGAAAAACCTGCCGCGGGCATACGATGATTTATATTTTCAGCCGGGAGAAGACATCGAATTCAACACAAATACCGGGAAAATAGAGTTGTATTCCACCGCACTGGCCGAAGAAGGTTTTGACCCGATGCCTGTGTACACACCCCACGCTGAACCACCGGAAGGGTATTATCATTTGAATTACGGAAGAGCGCCGATGCATACGTTTAGCCGCACGGCCAACAATCCGAATCTTACCGATTTAATGGATGAAAATACGGTTTGGGTAAATCCGAAAGTGGCCAGGCAATGGTATTTGAAAAACGGACAGGAAGTTTATCTGGAAAACCAGGATGGGATAGTTACTGATTTTGCGGTGAAAGTACGGATAACCGAACGAATCCGCTTCGATTCGGTTTACATTGTACACGGATTTGGGCATTCCAATAAAAAACTGAGTCGTGCCCATGGCAAAGGAGCCAGCGACTCGCAGTTGATAACCAGGGTTTTACTCGACCCGATTATGGGGGGAACCGGAATGCGTGGTAATTTTGTAACCTTCCGGCTGGAAAAAGAAAGTGAGGTGCAGTCATGAGATATGCGATGGCTATTGATACCAAAAAATGTGTGGGCTGCTCAGATTGTGTGGTGGCTTGTCAGACTGAAAACAATGTTCCGATTGGATATTGCCGCGACTGGATTGTGGAAGTTACCGATGGTACATATCCTCAGCTGGAAATTGAAATTCGTTCAGAACGGTGCAACCACTGCGAGAATTCACCTTGTGTGCGGTGTTGTCCCACCGGAGCCAGCCACTATGAAGCCGGCGGAATTGTTACAGTAACCCACAACGAATGTATTGGTTGCGGCGCCTGTATTCAGTCCTGCCCGTATGATGCAAGATATTCACATCCGGATGGATATGTTGATAAGTGTACCTTTTGTTTACACCGCGTAAAAAAAGGGCAGCAGCCTGCTTGCGTGGAAGTTTGCCCAACAAAATGTATGTATTTTGGCGACCTGGACGACCCGAACAGCGACATTTCGCAGGTTCTGAAAAAACGAAAAAGCAAAACGCTTATTCCTGAAGCCGGAACAAAACCCCATGTGTATTACCTGATTTAAAAGTAAACTTATGAGAGAAGAAATAATCACATCAGGAAGATTGAATCCGAATATCGACCCGCATTTGGAAATCTGGCACTGGCACATTCCCTTGTACCTGTTCTTGGGAGGTCTGGCAGCCGGCATCCTCTTTTTTGCCAGTTTATATGTTGTGCTTGGCAAGGAAAATCAGTTTCGGGGAGCTGTCCGCCGGGCTCCGGTTATCGTTCCTATTTTACTTATAGTTGGATTGGCGGCGTTGTTTCTCGACCTGAAACATAAAATGTATTTCTGGCAATTGTATACCACAATAAAATTACAGTCACCCATGTCGTGGGGTGCCTGGACTTTGATGGCCATCACGCCGATTTCATTTATATGGGTAGCTATTCACATAAAAGAATTTTTGCCCAAATGGGAATGGAAGTGGCTCATTTTTAAAGAACTGGAACTGTTTTTTGTGAAAAACAAAATTTACCTGGCATGGGTAACTCTTTTTCTTTCAGTAATTTTAGGTATTTACACCGGAATTTTGTTTTCGGCATTTAATGCCCGCCCGTTATGGAATACATCCATTTTGGGGCCGCTGTTTTTAACTTCCGGTTTGTCGGCAGGAGCGGCGGTAATTATTCTCTTTTCGAAACGAAAGGGAGAACGGGTAAATTTTGCCAAAATTGATATCATGCTTATTGGCATTGAGTTGTTTCTGATTGTTCACATGTTTATGGGCTTTTTGGCCAGCACCGAAGTACAGATTGAAGCTGCCAACCTGTTTCTGGGCGGGCAATATACAGCGCCGTTCTGGATTTTTGTGGTCATCATCGGGATGATTGTGCCGGCGGTGCTTGAGTTTCTGGAGCTGAAAAAATTTCATATTCCGCATGTTATTCCGGTAGTGTTGGTGTTGTTTGGAAGTTTGATGCTGCGGTTTGTTTTTGCTTACGCCGGTCAGCTTAGCCGCTGGCTGTATTAGCCGGGAATGGAAAAGTTAGAATTCAAAAAAATAAAAAATACAATAATGAAACAGAAAAAATACATGAATCCATATGTGGGCGGGGTTTTGCTCGGGTTGGTACTGATAATTGCCTTCTGGGTTTCCGGCCGTGGGCTGGGAGCCAGTGGTGCCGCCAAAAGCGCCATTGTAACAGGGGTGAAAACAGTGGCCCCGAAACACGTTGAGAACACAGCTTTTTACCAGGGTTATCTGGAAACGCACCCTCAGCCAATGAAAGAATGGCTGGTGTTTCAGATGCTGGGGGTAATAGTGGGTGGTTTTATTTCAGGCGCCATTGCCGGGCGCTTAAAATTCAAGGTTGAAAAATCACCTAAAATTACCAGCAAAACAAGGTTGATTTTTGCTGTGCTGGGGGGTATTCTTTTTGGATTTGGCTCGCAACTTGGCCGCGGATGTACCAGCGGGTCGGCATTAACCGGAATGGCGGTTTTGTCGCTCAGCGGGTTTCTTTCTATGGCAGCCATTTTTGGTACAGCATTCGCTCTGGCTTATTTTGCACGAAAACTTTGGATTTAATTGTACTTATAATCAGTGACATACTCAAAAAAATAAAATAATGGGACCATTAATTGTTAACGGAATAATTTCAGATAATACAAATTTATTTCTGGCTTTTTTAATCGGAATTGGTTTTGGCTTTGTGCTCGAGTCCAATGGCTTTTCATCAAGCCGTCGTTTGGCCGGAATGTTTTATGGTTATGACACCACCGTTTTAAAAGTATTTTTCACCGCAGCCATAGTTGGTGCAACAGGGCTGTTGTTTATGAGCCTTTTTGGCTGGATTGACCTGAGTTATATCTACATCAATCCAACGTATTTGTGGTCAACCATCGGTGGTGGGGTAATTATGGGCGCTGGTTTTATTTTGGGCGGATACTGCCCGGGTACCTCGTTTTGCGCGGCCTCTATCGGTAAGTTGGATGCACTGGCTTTTATCGGCGGAATGTTTATCGGAATCTTAATTTTTGCTGAAGGATTTCCGTTGTGGGAAGAATTTTACAACGCCAAATTTATGGGAGCGCCTCTTTTAAGCGAGGTTTTGGGAACATCCCGCGGACTGCTTACTTTCCTGATTATTCTGGTTGCACTCGGAATGTTTTATTTGGGTGAGTGGTCGGAAAGAAAATTTGCCCGCAGCGATTATCAGCTGAACCAAAAATAGTTCTGATTCGTTTAAAGAAGAAAAGAAAATCATCTAAAAATTACAGATATGAAAGCAAGATTAATACTGGCAGCCGTTCTGATTCCTTTGGGGTTGATCATTGCCGCTGTTCCGGAAAATACCACCAAACCCTATAAACTTACTGCCGAACAACTGCTGGAAGAAGTACAAAGTGGTACTCAGTTTATTCATCCGGACCAGGTGGCCGATATGCTGGTTTCAAAAGACCCGTCGTTGCAATTGATTGATGTACGCAATGCCGACGAATTTGAAAAATTCAGCTTACCCAATGCCATCAATATTCCGCTGACCGATATTCTGAATCCGGAATGGGAGGGTTACATCAACCAGGATGTGAAGTTAAATGTATTTTATTCCAACGGCAGTAACGATGCCAACGAAGCATGGATGATTACACGGCAGCTGGGATTCAAAAACAACTATGTTTTACAGGGAGGTTTAAATTACTGGGCCGAAACGATTATGAATCCGGAAGCACCGGAAAACACCAGTCCCAACGAAGAGTTTCTGAAATACAACTTGCGCAAAGGCGCCGGATTGGCTCTGGGTGGCGATGCCGAAAATACCCAGTCAGCTCCTGCTGTCAGCGCACCTGCACCACCCATTCAGAAACGGCCAAAGAAAAAAACCGTTCAGGGAGGATGTTAAATTTTGGATAGCATACCATAAAATATCCTGGGGAAAAAATCATCTTCAGGATTTTTTATTTTCAATTGTTTTTCAGGTGGGTGGACAAATAAAGTTAATAGAATACAAAATCCGGAATCACCTGCCATATTGTGTAATACAAAACGAGGGAAAAATATTTTGACAGTTTGGTTTATTGGTTCTTCGGGTTTATCTTTCTAAACTCATTTGGGTGTGAAAAATGAACCGGTGGAACAACCCGGAAACAATTTGTCTTCCTGAATCTTGCAAAAATTGGAATAAATTGGAAAGGAGAATGGAAATATCAGTTGTACTTTGTATTTTAATCGTTCAGATAAAGTAACGTAGAAAACAAATCCGGCGAGGCCATTGTTCTTTTTTCCATATATCCGGAAAATCTGTTTGAAATGGAACCAGGAGTTATATTTTATATTTTGATTCTTGTAACTGCGGCACTTTATTCCTCGGTGGGGCATGGCGGTGCAAGTGGCTACCTGGCAATCATGGCCCTGTTTGCCATATCACCTGAAAACATGAGAGCCTCGGCGCTGATTCTCAATTTATTTGTTGCCGGAATTTCGTTTTACTCGTTTCACCGGGGAGGCTATTTTAAGTTTAAAATGTTGCTGCCGTTTATTGTATTTTCCATTCCCATGTCGTTTGTGGGGGCGCGGCTGCAAATCAATCCAACCACATATAAAATCATACTTGGAATATTTTTGTTGATTGCCATTGCAAGAATGGTTTTAACGGCAAAATCATCAGCCGAAACCAAACCTGTAAACATACCGGTGGCGTTGGCTTTGGGTGCATTTCTCGGGTTCTTTTCAGGAATGATTGGCATTGGAGGAGGGATAATTCTCAGCCCCGTTTTGTTGTTGCTGCGGTGGGCAACCATCAAAGAAACAGCCGCAATTTCTGCCGTTTTTATTTTTCTGAATTCAACCAGTGGCATTATCGGTCTGGCTTCAAAAGGAGCTTTAAATCCGCTTCCTGAAATTTATGTGATGATTGTTATGGGAATAGCCGGAAGTTTTCTGGGATCCTATATGGGAATGAAAAAACTCACCTCGCTAAAATTAACCTATTTGCTGGCGGCAGTTCTTTTGTTTGCCAGTTTTAAATTGTTCTATTTCTGAAAAAAGAAATTTAATGGCTATGCTTGAATATAAAAAGGCACTCGAAATCATCCTCTCCGCCGCTCAGATACTGTCAACAGAAAAAGTGGAACTGAGAGATTCCCTTAAACGCATATTGGCCACCGATGTTTTTCACGACACAGACATGCCGCCTTTCAATAAATCGGCCATGGACGGTTTTGCCTGCCGCCGTTCGGAAATAACCAACGAACTGGAAGTGGTTGAGACCATCTATGCCGGGAAAAATCCTGAAAAAAAGATAGGCGAGAACCAATGTTATAAAATTATGACAGGAGCGGTGGTTCCCGAACAGGCTGATTGTGTATTTAAAAAAGAAGATGCTGAGTTTACAGGCAGTGGTAAAGTAATTTGCACCAATCCGTCAACCCCCGGCAACATAAGTTTACGCGGAGAAGATGTCAGTGCTGGCGATAAAATTCTGGATAAATCGACCTTGCTTACCCCGCGGCATTTGCCCTTGCTGGCCGGGGCCGGAATTACCTTTCCTGAGGTTTTTAAACAACCGGCAGTTACTATCTTTTCAACAGGAACAGAATTGGTTGAACCCGGTGAAAAACCGCTTTGGTTTCAAATCCGTAATTCAAATGCATCTCAGTTGCTGGGGCAGCTGGCCGAAATAGGATTACATGCCGTTTACGGTGGTATTTTGAAAGATGAAACCACCCAGATTCAAAACAAAGTGGAAGAGGCTTTTTATTCAAACGATGTGGTTATTTTAACCGGTGGTGTTTCTGTAGGCGAATACGATTTAATCCCCGAAATTCTTGATAACCTTGGGTTTGAAACGTTAGTGCGGGCAACGGCAATAAAACCGGGCAAACCAATGACTTTTGCCCGGAAAGAGAATCAATTCTGTTTTGGGCTGTCAGGAAATCCGGTTTCTTCGTTTGTTCAGTTTGAACTGTATGTGAAACCGTTTTTATATGCAATGATGGGACACATGTTTCGCCAGGTGGTGCTGAAATTGCCCATCGCAACTGATTATCAGCAAAAAAAAGCAGACCGTTTGAATTTTATTCCGGCAAACCTGAACGGGGAAATGGAAATTGTTCCTGTCGAATTTCATGGCTCTGCACACATCAATGCATTAAGTAATGCAAACTTTTTGATAGAAGTGCCCCGGGGTACAACCGTAATAAAAAAAGGGAGTTTGGTCAATGCTCGATCGATATAACAGAAATATTACCTATTTGAGGGTTTCGGTAACCGATCGCTGCAACCTTCGCTGTGTATATTGTATGCCGGAAGGAGGGGTTGATTTGCTCAAAAAAGAAGAAATTCTGAGCATTGAAGAAATTGCCCGCGTGGTAGAAGTAGGCGCTGAACTGGGTATCGAAAAAATCAGGCTCACAGGTGGTGAACCTCTGGTAAGAAAAGGGATTGTTGAATTGGTGGAAATGATAAACCAAATTCAGGGAATCAAAGAAATAACGATGACAACCAACGGAATTCTGCTGCCAAAATATGCAGAAGCGCTCAAAAAGGCCGGTTTGAAACGGGTGAATATCAGTCTCGATTCGATGGCACCCGAACAATACAAAAGAGTTACGCGCGGCGGAAATCTGGAAAATGCAATCGCCGGAATCAGGGCCGCAAAAGCAGCCGGACTGACACCTGTAAAAATAAATGTGGTAAAACTCAGCAACAGCAACCAGGATTTGCAGGCCTTAAAAGAATTTGCTGAGGCAGAAGGAGCACAGGTGCGTTTTATCTCCCAAATGGATTTACGCACGGGCGAATTTAGCCAGGTGGAAGGAGGCGACGGAGGAAATTGTTTTATCTGTAACCGGTTGAGATTGACCGCCAACGGAATGATAAAACCGTGTTTGTTCAGCAACCGCGAATTCAGTGTTAAAGAACACGGAATAGAAAATGCCTTTTTGAAAGCGCTGAATGCCAAACCCAAAAAAGGAGCTGTAAATCAAAAGGGGAGTTTTTATAACATCGGAGGATAGAAAAATCAAAAAATATGACCGATACGTTTTCACATTTGAACAAAAAAGGAGAAGCCAACATGGTGGATGTGGGCGCGAAACCCGATCAGGAAAGGGAGGCAAAGGCTTCCGGAAAAATATTTCTGCAACCGGCAACGCTTGAGCTAATTCAAAGCAATTCAATAAAAAAAGGCGATATTTTTTCGGTGGCCCGCATCGCCGGAATTCAGGCAGCAAAAAATACATTCAACCTCATCCCCTTGTGTCACCAGTTGCAGCTCACCAAAATTTCGGTCGGTTTTAGTACCGAAAGTGATGGAATCAGAACATTTTCAGTGGTAAAATGTACCGGAAAAACAGGAGTTGAAATGGAGGCATTAACCGCGGTAAATGTTGCGCTGCTTACCATTTACGATATGTGTAAGGCAGTAGACAAAACCATGGTTATGAGTGAAATAAAATTAGAGGAGAAAACCAAAAAATGACTCAGGTAAAAATACGGTCGCTCAATGTTTCGAAGGAAAAAGGGACATTAAAAACACCGGTGGAGACTGTTGAAATCAACGCACAGGGGGTGATTGGCGATGCCCACGCCGGATACTGGCACCGGCAGGTAAGTTTGCTGGCTGTGGAAAGTTTAAAAAAAGCGGAAGAACAAAACAAACGGCCATTTCATTTTGGCGATTTTGGTGAAAATATTACCACCGAAGGAATGGAACTTCATAAATCCAATATTCTCGACCGCTTTCAGTGTGGCGAAGTGTTGCTGGAAGTTACGCAAATTGGTAAAAAATGTCATAACGGCTGTGAAATTATGCA
>JAFGDX010000305.1 GCA_016931875.1 Prolixibacteraceae bacterium | reverse complement strand
TTTCATAAAAAAGTGGAAGATGCCTTAAAAAATTCGGAACGCTCGAAAGGGGAGCGAATTTTGGGAACAGACCCAAAAACCGGAAGAGAGGTTTCGGTGAAAATAGGGCGGTTTGGCCCGGTGGCACAACTGGGTGAAGCCACCAGTAACGGAGAAGGCGAAAAGCCTCAGTTTGCAAGTTTACGGGCCGGGCAACACCTGGAAACCATAACCCTGGAAGAAACCCTTGAACTGTTTAAACTTCCGCGCGAACTGGGAGAATATGAAAATAAAAAAGTAACGGTAGCTATCGGCCGTTTTGGTCCTTACGTGCGGCACGATAATAAATTTGTATCGCTGGGGAAAGAAGACGACCCTTTTTCCGTTGAACTCGACCGCGCCGTTGAACTAATTGAAGCCAAGCGCGAGAAAGACAGAAAGGCGGTGATTCAGGTTTTTGACGAAGAACCCGAATTAAAAGTACTAAACGGAAGATGGGGACCCTACATTTCATACAAAAAGAAAAACTATAAAATTCCGAAAAAAACAAACGCAGAAGAGCTGACTCTTGACGATTGTATGAACATTATAAAAAATGCACCGGAACCAAAATCAAAACGTTCCGGAAAGAAATAATAAAAGCAAAAGCAGATGATGTTTCATTTGCTTTTTTTTACAGCCTGACTTATGGACATTCAACAATATTTTGAACCCGTCGATTTTTCGAAATATTCCGAAAAAATGAAAGACGGCTGGAAATACGCACTCGGGCATTCCATCGAGAAATCGAACAGCAAACTTACACCGGCCAACATTCACAAACTGGATGCTGTTATTTTTACTGTACCTGTTTTTAACGGCTCCTGGCACAACCAAAAAAACAACCCGGCCGAAAAAATAAGGGAAGAACTGTATCGTTTATCCGAAATCGGGAAAAAAATGAATGTGGCCGATTTGGGACAGGTAAAAAAAGCCCGGGGCCGGAAGGGAATTTTTTTAGCCCTCCGCGACATCATTGACTATTTCAACGAATTAAACATTGTGACTGTTGTTATTGGAGGAAGCCAGGATTTAACCGTGGGGATTTGTGAAGCCTTTAAAAACGAAACTTTCTTTTCACTTACTGCCATTGATTCTCTCCTCGACGTAAAAAAGGGAAGAGAAGCTTTTTCATCCACCAGTTTTTTATCGCGTATTTTTCAAAAAAATCCGCAACTATTCCAGTTCAATCTTATAGCTTACCAGTCGCATTTGGTTTCTCCCAGTCTTTTTTCAAAAACAAAAGGAACAGGCACACACCTCCGGCTTGGGGTTTTGCACGAAAATCCGACCCTTGCCGAACCAATTTTTCGGAATACTGATATGCTTTCATTTGATATGGGCGCATTAAAATACTCGGAAATTCCGGGGAGTTTGGCAAGGAACCCAAATGGTTTATATGCCGAAGAAGCGTGCCAGCTTGCAAAATATGCAGGATTGAGTAATAAATTGAAAGTTTTTGGTATTTTTGAAACCGGTGCCGAAAAGGATCACACTGGAATAACCTTTCAGCTTTCAGCCCAGATAATCTGGTATTTTCTGGAGGGAATGCACAATCGGATTCCAATGGAAAAAGAGGCACCTGGAAATTTACGAATGTTCAAAGTAGAAATAAAAGAGATGGATAGCCCGATTGTATTTTATCAGTGCGCTGAAACCGGAAGATGGTGGTTTGAAGCACAATCGCTAAAAGGAGAAAAACTTCTGATAGCCTGTTCCGAGAAAGAATACAAAGAGGCATCGGCGGATGAAATTCCTGAAAACTGGTTAAGGGTTATTCAAAAAATAGATGAATTATCAAAATAATACGAGTTTGGCAACGTTCTTTGCATACCAAACGATAAAAGTTTGTTACAGATAACATTTTTTTATTTCTTTAAACCGGTTTGAAAAAGGTATATAGGATGCGCTTAAAATGGACGAAAAAAATAATTTCTTTTTTATTTTTAGTATTTATATTAAATTTAGCATCTTATGGTCAGCAGGATCCGCAATACACCAATTATATGTATTATAAATTGGGAGTTAATCCGGGTTACGCCGGGGCAGAAAATGCAATAAGCGGGCTGTTGATGAACCGTTATCAGTGGGAAGGTTTCAAAGGTGCTCCAAAAACGCTGGTTTTCAGCATGGACGCCGCAATAAAGCCATTTGGCTCTGAAGGTGGAATAGGTTTAAATATTATAAGCGACCAGTTGGGATTCGAAAAAAATACAACGGTGAATCTCAATTACGCTTATAAAACATCGGTTAATTTTGGTGAATTAGGAATAGGACTATCAATGGGATTGATAAACAAAGGATATAACGGTGAATGGAGTACGGGAGACAACATCGGTCTCTCAGAATCCATCTATACTGATCCCAGTTCAGACCCTGCCATCCCACAGGGAGAAGTAAGCCAAATGGCTGTAGATGTGGGTTTTGGACTTTATCTTTCAACCAACAACTATTTCCTCGGCGCTTCAGTAACCCATTTAAATCAGGCGGCCATCGAATTCTCTGATCTTGCAAGTACCTATCTGACAAGACATTATTATTTAATGGGAGGATACAATATTAAACTGGCTGATCCGTTATTTGAATTGCAGCCCACCGCCTTGATAAAAACCGATCTTGCCGGGTGGCAGGTGGATGTTACCGGCCGCATTGTGTATGATGACAAATTTTGGGGAGGTATTTCATACCGGCTGGATGACGCGGTTTCGCTGCTTATGGGATTAGAGATGCTGAACGGGTTAAAAGTAGGATACTCTTTTGACCTGGTTACATCGGCCATTGGGTACTACGGTTTTGCTTCTCACGAAATTTTTGTTACGTATTCGATTGATTTAGAGAAAAACCGGAGCCAAAAATATAAAAGTGTAAGATTTTTATAAGAAAAGCCATATTTTTGTTGTGCTATGAAAAAACTTCTTTATTTCGGAATTGTACTACTAAGTGTTTCAACATTTACCAGTTGCAACCAATCAGGTAATGGTGAGTTAATAGGAGTACAGAACAGGGGCAAATGGAGCGAATCTCAACCTTACGGCATGGTGTATGTCAGAAGGGGGAGTTTCAACATCGGCCCAAGCGATCAGGATCCAAGCAGATCAATGATTCCAACCAAAACAGTATCACAGGAAGCCTTTTGGATGGACGATACTGAAATTACAAATTCTGAATACAGACAGTTTGTAAACTGGGTAAGAGATTCAATTGCCCGCAGGATGCTCGGGGATCAGTATCCCGAGTTTTTAATCACCGAAGACAGGAACGGTACGCCGATTGATCCACCCCGGATTAATTATAGAGAAAAAATTGATTGGGAAGATCCGGACATGCTGATGGCCATGGAAGATCTTTTTATCCCGGAAAATGAACGGTTTTTTGGGAAAAAAGAAATCGATTCACGCAAGCTGCTTTATGAATACTGGTGGATTGACCTTCAGCAGGCGGCCAAACGTTCCAACAGTTACAATTTTGAAACCCAACGTTACGATGGCAGTGTATACAATGCCGACGGGGAATTGGTCCCCATTGAAAACCGCTCCTCTTTTATAATGCAGGATGCTGTTTACATTTATCCCGATACATTATGCTGGATAAGAGACTTCACCTATTCTTTCAATGAACCATGGGCAACACGCTATTTTTGGCATCCCGGATTTGCAGAGTACCCTGTAGTGGGTGTTACCTGGGAGCAGGCCCGTGCGTTTTGCAGTTGGAGAACAAAAATTCAAACAGACTATCTTTCATCAAGAGGAGAACCTGAATTGCAGGCATACCGCTTGCCCTCGGAAGTAGAATGGGAATACGCAGCCAGAGGAGGGAAAGTATCCTCAATGTACCCGTGGGGCGGCTACTATGCAAGGGATGATGAAGGTGTGTTTCTGGCCAACTTTAAACCACTTCGGGGAAACTATGTGGAAGACGGCGGAATTGGAACCATGAAGGTGGGCAGTTACGAACCCAACGAATTTGGATTGTACGATATGTCGGGGAACGTTGCCGAATGGACCGAGACCGCTTATGATGAAGCGGGATATCAATATTTTAGCGATCTCAACCCATCGTTTACCTATAACGCCCGACCCGATGACCCGCCGGTAATGAAAAGAAAAGTAATTCGTGGTGGCTCATGGAAAGACATTGCCCATTTTGTTCAGGTGTCAACAAGAACCTATGAATACCAGGACACAACCAAATCTTTCCTTGGATTCCGCTGTGTTCGTTCAACTTTTGGAGATGAATTCAACTAAAAAAATATTAACCTATATCTAAAGATATGAACCTGGGAGAAATTTTTAAAACGAAGCGTTGGAAAACATTCATGGGATACATTTACGGATGGGGAGCATCCGTAGTTATGATTGGAGCACTCTTTAAACTTCAGCACTGGCAATACTCAGGACTGTTCCTGACCATTGGCTTGATTACTGAAGCATTTATATTCTTCCTTTCTGCCTTTGAACCACCTCTGGAAATGCCCGAATGGAGTAAGGTATATCCCGAGTTAAGGGAAGATTATGAAATGATGGATATGGGTGAACTGGGAAACAAAAATAAAAAAGGCCTTGAGGAATTATTTTCCAGTTCGGAATTAACACCCGAATTGCTTGACAAAGTGGGGAAAGGCTTAAACGAACTAAGTAACACAGCCCGCGGGATAAGTGACATTTCTTCAGCAACACTGGCAACTGATATTTATGTTAAAAATCTGGGCACTGCCTCAGAATCGATGAATACATTTGCCGAAATTAACAACCGGGCCAATGAAACCATCAACAAATCAATCGGAAATTTAGCCGAATCGTATGTACTCACAGCCAAAAAGCTGTCTGAATCAGGACAAAATACCATATCAAAAATGCAGCAAACCGGCGAAGAATTTTCCTCGCAACTTTCAGAAGCAGGAAAAAAACTGGCCAGCTCATTTGAAATGGCATCAAGTTCTATCTCCAGCGGGTTAAATACCATTGGTGAAGGTTCAAAACAATATTCAGGCAATCTCGAAAAATTAAATCAAAACATAACAGAACTAAACAAAAGTTTTGAAGCTCAGCTGAGTGACACAAAATCGCGAATGGTTGCCACGCAAAAATTCAACAGCGATTTGACACAAATGAATGAGATCCTTGCATCTTCGGTTGATGAACTGAAAAAATACAAAGATAACGCCGAGCAATTAAATAAAAACCTGGAAGCCCTGAATACAATTTACGGCAACATGCTGGGTGCAATGAGTTACAAAAAATAAATTGAAGATTCAGTTATGGGTGCAAAAAATTGTCCGGAGACACCGAGGCAAAAAATGATAAACATGATGTACATTGTCCTTACGGCAATGTTGGCAATAAATGTTGCTGCCGAAGTACTGGAAGCATTTAAGGTGGTTGATTCAAGCCTGATGCAAACCATGAAGGCAGTAGATATGCAAAATACCCAGGTTTACTCTTCTTTTGAACAGGCCTTTATTGAGAACCCCGCCAAAGTAGAAGAATGGAAAAATAAAGCAGACGTTATTCGCGAAGAAACAAATACATTAGTTTCTTATATTTCACAACTAAAAGAAGAATTGGTAAGAACCTCCGGAAGTGAACCGGTTGGCGAAGACAATCCGTACTCGGCAGATGGCTTTTATCTTCAGACCGAAAACGGAGATACCCTGCAAATCAAAAATGAACAGGATTTGAATGTTCCTTCGGAAATGATGATAACCCAGAAAAGAGCGGAAGAGTTAAAAAATGAAATTATCCGGTACCGGGAAATGCTTGTGGGAATGCTTTCTGAAGATGATGTGGAACTCAGGGAAACCATCCTTCAGGAACTGGAAACCGCCGATCCGCCTGTCGACTTAAAAGAAGGCGGGGAAAATAAAACCTGGGAAATACAGCATTTTGAGAGCAAACCTATTGTTGCGGTGCTAACATTGCTTTCAAAAATTCAAATTGATGTAAAAAACTCGGAAGCCAATTTAATCAAATATCTGTACGCACAAATTGATGCCGGTTCATTCAAATTTAACAAACTGGCGGCGCAGGTTATTCCAAACTCAAATGTAATTCTTCAGGGCGATGAGTATATTGCTGAAGTTTTTCTGGCTGCAGAAGATACAACACAGCAACCTGAAATTTTTATCAATAACCGACAGGTTGAGGTAGTTGACGGTAAAGCCACATACAGGGTAAATACCAACGAAGTTGGGGAATTTAGCTGGGGAGGTTTAATCAAATACAAAACCCCGGCAGGCATTATTCAGAACTACCGGTTTGAACAAAATTACCAGGTAACTGCACCCAGTGTAACCATGTCGGCCACAAAAATGAATGTATTTTACCGCGGGCTTCAAAACCCGTTCGATGTGGGTGGAGGCGGAATTCCAAAAGAAAATCTGGAAGTAACCATGACCAACGGGAAGGTTACCAAACAAGGCGATGCCTATGTTATAGAACCCGCAGAACTGGATGAACAGGGGCGGCGTACCAAAGTTTCGGTTTATGCAAATATTGGCGGTACAAGAAGATTGGTTGGAACATCAGACTGGCGGGTAAAATCCGTTCCTGATCCGGTCGCACAGGTTGCTGGCCGTTCCAGTGGCGAAATCCGAAAAGAAGAGCTAACTGTACAACAAGGTGTTACCGCTGAATTAATAGACTTTGATTTTGATTTTTCTTATACGGTAACAGAATTTACGGTTGAAACAATAGGTGCCGGTGGATACACAAACAGATATCCGTCAAATTCAAATCGTTTTACACAGGAGCAATTAGACGAATTCAGACGGTTAAATCCGCAAAGCTGGGTTCATATCACAAATATCAAGGCAGTTGGAGAAAACGGAGAATCGCGGGATTTAGCTCCAGTTTCCTTTAAAATTATTTAAGCTATGAAAAAGTTAGTTGTTTATTTAGGAATAGTAGTGTTTACGCTTGCTTTGGCAGAAAAACAATCTAACGCACAAATTGTAAACGGCGCTTACAAACGTACCGATGTGTACCAGAAAAAACCCATGCCGCTTCCCGGTGTGCGTGAATCGGATGTTTTCTGGTCGAAAAAGGTTTGGCGAATTATCGATTTGCGCGAAAAAATGAATTTGCCTTTGTACTATCCAACTACTGAAATGGACGGTAAAGTAAACCTTATCACGCTTCTTATGGAAGGCATAGAAAACGGACAGATTACACCCTACGACGCCCGGCAGGACGATGATTTTAAAGTGCCCATGACCTATGAACAGGTACAGGAATCATTTGGTGCAGAAGCGTCTACAATCGAAAGGCGAAATTTTGATACCGGTGAAATGGAAACAGTTACCATTGAAGGTGAAGTTCGTCCGAATGAAATCAAACAGTACATGATTAAGGAAGAGTGGTATTTTGACAAACAAACCTCTACTTTAAATGTACGCGTTATTGGCATTTGCCCGATTCGGGAATATGTACGCGAAAACGATGTTTCGGGTGAAGTACAGCGCCAGAAAGTATTTTGGGTGTATTATCCCGAGGTGAGAGACTTACTCTCCACCAACCTGGTTTTAAATCCAAACAATGATGCCAGCCAGATGTCTTTCGACGATTTGTTTATAAAAAGATATTTCAACAGCTATATTGTTCAGGAATCGAACGTTTACAACAACCGCGAAATCAGCGCCTACTTAACAGGAAAAAACGCAATGCTCGAATCCAAAAGAATTGAAAACGAAATTTTTAATTTCGAACAGGATCTTTGGGAATATTAGCAGGGTACCAAAAAATATAAGAAGCCTTATGAAAACATAAGGCTTTTTTATTAGTAACTATAATTTTAGAAATCTTTCCACGTTTAGTAATACACATTATAAGGGTAAAAATCGGATGAAAAAAGCAATTTTATATATACTTCCAGTAGTAGGATTGCTTTTATACTCGTGCCAGAAACCCAATCTGTACCTGCCCGGAGAAGAAAAAATTGGAGGCGAATGGTTTGAACCTACCCCCTACGGAATGGTTTATGTGCAACGCGACAAGTTTAGGATGGGACCTTCCGATGATGAAATAATTCCTTCAATTGCCACACCAACCAAAGTAGTTTCGCAGGAAGCTTTTTGGATGGACGACACCGAAATTACCAACAATGAATACCGGCAATTTGTATATTGGGTAAGAGATTCAATAGCCCGCAGATTACTGGGAGATGCGGATCCGGATTTTTTGATTACGGAAGATGGAAATGGTGTTCCTCTTGAGAATCCCCAAATAAACTGGGATATTAAAATAGACTGGAAAGACCCGGATTACCAAATGGCCCTGGAAGAATTATATATTCCTGAAGAAGAACGATTCTCCTACAAAAAGCAGATTGATTCCAGAAAACTATTTTATGAGTATTACTGGGTGGACTATAACCAGGCAGCCAAACGAAGTAACAGTTACGATTTTGAAAACCAAAGATACAATGGGTCGGTCATGCGGCCCAACGGCGAAATTGTACCCATTGAAAACAGAAGCTCATTTTTAATGCACGAAGTTGTTCACATTTACCCTGACACCTTGTGTTGGATTCGCGATTTTGCCTATACCTACAACGATCCCTTCACAATGAAATACTTTTCACACGTGGCTTTTGACGATTATCCCGTAGTTGGGGTAACCTGGAAACAGGCCAGGGCATTTTGCCGGTGGCGAACCGACTTCAAAGCCACATTCAATTCCCGGTTTAAAGAAACACCCGCACACGATTACCGCCTGCCCACTGAAACTGAGTGGGAAATGGCTGCAAGAGGAGGATTGTTAAATACCATGTATCCGTGGGGAAGTTACTACACCCGGAATCAGGAAGGATGTTTTGTGGCCAATTTTAAACCGCTTCGCGGAAATTATGTGGCCGACAGCCCAACCACTACAACCGCCATGAAAGTGGGAGAATTTGACCCCAACCCATACGGACTTTACGATATGGCCGGAAATGTGGCCGAATGGACAAGCACCGCCTTTTATGAAAGCGCCTATGATATTGTCAGCGACCTTAATCCCGAACTGCAATACGATGCCAAACCCGATGACCCTCCGATTATGAAAAGAAAAGTAATCAGGGGTGGTTCATGGAAAGATATGGCTTATTTTATCCGTACTTCAACACGCACTTATGAATACCAGGATACTGCCAAATCGTATATTGGTTTCCGTTGTGTGAGAACCTCGTTCCGAAACGAACTTCAAAACCGTTAAAAAAAGGTAAATTACAGGTTCACGGGGTTACCTGCTCTGCTGCAAGCCCGTACTTCGAAACTGACTTTTCAAGAAAAGAATGTCTTTCAATAACAAACCACTTATTTCTTCCAGACCCATGGTTGGATTTGTGCTTCCATGTTCGGCACCTCCAAGATCATATTCATAATGAATGGAAACAGGTGCTTCGATGTTTAATGATTTATACAAGCCAAAATACTTTTCAAAATCCACCATCCCCTCTCCCAAAGGCACATTTCTAATTTCCCAGTCTCCGTTATCCGTTTCTTGCCAGATAAAATCTTTAATATCCGTGGTTTTTATCCAGGGCGCCAAAAGTTTCATACCCAGCGGCCACGAAATTCCGCCTTCCACCATTGCATGGCGAACATCGTACTGAACACCAATAAATTCCGGATTTCTGTCTTTCAGCAAATAATACAAATCCCAAACCGGTCCTCCCACTCGGGTACCGGAGTGATTTTGGTAACCACCATGAACGCCATACTTTTGATTGAGCTTCTCCAGTTTTTCAAAGGTATGTTTATGAATATCCAGATTTTCCGGAATTGATTTGTTCGGGTCATAATCCAAATATCCCAACCTGTAATATTTTATATCAAGATTGGCCATGGTTTGCAGAATATCTGCAGCCATCGGATCATCGGGGTCAGTTATATCTGTAACAATCATTTTTGAATCCACCCCATTTTCACGCAACGCCTTTACTACCTTTGGCAAATCGGTTTTTACATTTTCGGGCAAAACCTGTCCTCCACGCCTGACAGTTAAATCGGCTCCATCGAAACCTGACTGGGCAACCACTTCTGCCATTTTATTGTAATCTAAAAACTGCAGGCATTTGGAAAAAATATGAATGGGCCATTGATTGCTTTCCGAAAAAAGAGTTGATGCACCAAGTTTTGTTTTTAACGATACTCCGGCCAACCCAAGGGTTGTTGCTTTAATAAAATTTCTTCTTGAACTCATACAATAACGTTTTGTTCAACCAATATTCACTGATTTTGAAAGGTAATAAAAATCAGTCAGATTAATCAAACCGAAAAAATTAAGCAAGTCGTAAAAAACTCATTTCCTGGAATTTTTATCACAACGTTATTCAGAAACTGTAATTCAGCCCTGCAAAAACGGTGGCACCGGGCATGGTATAATACCGGTTTACCTGGTAAGATTGGTCAAGCAGATTTTCGCCACTCAGGTAAAATTTTAATCCCCGGCTAACATCATACATCACCTTTGCTTTGGCCACTGTATAATTCTCCTTATTTACCAGTGGCGAAGGGTCATTGTCGAGGCCGCTTATTTGCCGCACGCTTGCTGTTAACTGTACTTTATTCAGACGATAATGTGCATGAATATAAAACTGGTGTTTGGGCGCTGCAAACACCGGGGTTTTCATATCGATGTAACTGTATGTTGAACTTATCATCACGTTCTCAGCCACCTCTGCATTCAGTGCAAATTCAATTCCCTTGTTTGATATTTCGCCGGAGTTCATGTATTTTAAAGTGCCGTTCACAGGCACTGTAACAATCAAATTATCGCCGTTCACTGCAAAAAAAGTCAGTTCAGTGCTCATCCTTCCTCTCCAAAAAGTTTTCATAAATCCTGTTTCGTAGCTTACTATCGATTCCGGCTGTAAGTCACTGTTCTGCGGCCCCCACATAAATAATTCCCTGAGCGT
>JAFGDX010000304.1 GCA_016931875.1 Prolixibacteraceae bacterium | reverse complement strand
GTAACTACGGCACATTCTTTGGCAAATCCCTCAACATGATCTGCTTCTTTACTAAAAAAAGATTTCGGTATAAATAATGGGAAATATGCATTTACATGACCAGTCTCTTTAAACATGCGGTCTAACTCGGCCTGCATTTTCTCCCAAATTGCATAACCATAGGGTTTTATCACCATACAACCCCTAACAGCTGAATTTTCTGCTAAATCAGCTTTTATTACTAAATCCTGATACCACTGTGAATAATTTTCTTTACGTGGTGTTAATTCTCTCGCCATTTTTACTAATTTGGTACAGATTTTGCTTTTTTACTACTGATATTTTGAGCTTACAAATAAAGTAAATATTATTGACATTAAATAAACAGGGAGGACAGGTTATGAAATCAAAATTGATGATATTACTGGGAATTGCACTCATTTTTGGTGCATGCTCCACCGGGTCGTATGTCACGAGTTATTCCGATGACATTTATTTTAACCCGGGAGATGTTCCTCCACCAATTGCAGTGGATGAATTGATAGTTGAGGAAACGCCAGCCCAGACCAAATCGGCTGAACGAATGATTATTAGCCAGATTGATGAAAATGAAGATGGTTCAAATACCATGAACAACTACATTTTTGACGGGACGGAAGAAGATGTTGACGCACTTTCATATAATATGGACCAGATGGAAATGGTTGAAAGCGACACCACAATGTATTATAACGATGATGAAGTTAAATATGTAATTAACAATTATTACGATGGCGATGAACTGGACTTTGCCTATCGTATTCGTCGTTTTCACAATCCGTTTTTTTACGACCCGTTTTACTGGGACAGTTGGTATTACGACCCATTTTATTCTCCTTATTACTCATCATGGTATTACCCATCGTGGTCAATGTCGTGGGGATGGGGAGGATATTATTCACCCTATTATAGCTGGGGCTGGGGTTATCCCTACTATCATAGTTACTGGCACCCTTACTCCTATTACGGATGGGGACATCCATACTACTATGGATACGGAGGTTATTACAATAACTATTGGGGCGGAGCTTATGCAGCAAGATCAAATTACGGCCAAAGAAGGTCTACCGGCACCAATGTTGTTTACGGAAATAATGCAGACCGCAGAAATAACACGGTAACAGCCAGAAATAAAAGTGCCAATACAGGCAATGTGGTTACTGACTCCAGAAGAAGTACATCAACATCAGGAGTAAGAGACGGGAATACTTCAACTACAAGAAGAAATACAACTGTTGAAACCAAATCAACCGACAGGAATGTTTTAACTGAAAGAAGAAGAGCAACTTCTGACGCCAATAGTTCAGAAAGAGTTACTTCAACAAGAAACACAAATTCGCGTACAGCAACACAAAGTTACACAAGGCCTGGCAGTACAACAACAAGCAGAACAACAACTTATACACGGCCATCGAGTAATTATACAAAACCACGGGTTGTTACGCAGAGTTCCAGATCTTCTTCAGGCAATTCAAGATATGTGACTCCAAGGAGTACGTCAAGTTATAATAAATCGTACAGATCCAGTTCAACCTACAACCGGAGTTCCAGCAGCTCAACAAGGACCTACCGCGCTCCTTCTTCAACAAAATCAACCAGTACTTACAGGAGCAGCAGTCCTTCCAGATCATCATCATCTGTTGGAACAAGAAGCTCAGGAGTATCCAGAAGTTCCGGCGTAAGTTCAGGAGGTTCGAGAAGCTCAGGAGGGAGTTCCGGCGGGTCAAGATCTTCAGGTTCTGGCAGAAGGTAAAAATACTGGCCACTAAATATTAACAATTAACAAAATTCATTTTGCCATGAAAAAATACGTATCAATACTTACCATTGCAATCCTTTTGCCCTTTTTTGGTGGTGCCCAGGATTTAACAGATGCATTGCGTTATTCAAATTTTCAGGTTCAGGGAACAGCCCGTGCTGGTGGTATGGGAAATGCATTTGGAGCCTTAGGAGGTGATTTTACATCGGTTAGTATTAACCCGGCCGGGCTGGGAGTATACCGCGCCGGTGAACTCGCTTTCACACCAACTTTTGGCCAAACCTCAGTGGAAACAAGTTACCTGGGAACTTCAATGAGTGATGACAAATACAAGTTTTCATTTAACAATTTAAGTTATGTAACAGCAATACCCACCAAAAACAGGAGCGAATCCGGAATCATCAGTGTAAACGTGGGGATTGGATACAACCGGCTAAAGGATTTCAACAGCAATGCGATTGCAATCGGACACAATGCCGGAAGTTCGCTGCTTGATAATATCGCTTCAAATGCCAACCAGGGAAGCTGGAGTGATTATTATGAAGAACTGGCGTGGAACACCGACCTCCTTTTGAAAGATGAAAACGGAGTTTACTGGCACGATATTCAGGAAAGCGGCTATGGACAAAGTCAGCAGAAAAGTTTTACCCGACAGGGCTCACTTGATGAATTTACCCTGGCGCTGGGATTAAATTTCAATCATAAACTATACCTGGGTGCATCAGTTGGGATTACAGACTTGTATTACAAAGAAAATTCATCATTGCTTGAATGGGACAACGATAATACTATTGACTACTTTAATGAGATGCAGTTCGACAGCAGATTGAGTACCTCTGGAAACGGTTATAACGTGAAACTGGGAGTTATTTTCAGGCCGACCAACGAAATCAGATTGGGAGCTGCAATACACACTCCCACATTCTATAATCTGCATGATGTTTTTGACAGCAAAATGAGTTCGTCCATTACCTACGATGATGGTTCGACTGAAACATACAGCGATGTTCCGGATTATATTCTTGAATACGACTATGATTTGGAAACTCCGCTTCGGGCAACTTTAAGCGCCGCTTTTGTAATTGCCAAACAAGGATTGCTGAGTATTGATTATGAGTATGTTGATTATGGCAGTGCAAGTTTAAGAAGAGGTGGCAACGGTTATGATTTTGTGAGTGAAAACCAGGAGATAACAGAAGCATACCGGGCAGTTGGTAATCTGAGAATAGGAGGCGAATACCGTTTAACCGATGCATTTAGTGTAAGGGCGGGTTACGAATTGTATCCTTCTGCATATAACGATGAAGCATTTGGCGCAAGCCAACCCAATGCTGATTCAAAATTAAATATTTATTCTGCCGGACTGGGGTACCGGAACGGTGGTTTCTATTTTGATTTGGCGTACCGCTACAACGATATGCTTGAATATGATATGCTTTACCCGGCGCCTGTTACCACCAATTATCCGGATCCGGCAATGGCCGAATTTAATACAGTCAAAAATCGCTTGCTGTTTACTTTTGGATTTAGATTTTAGAAGCAAATAAAATGAATATTGAAAGCACAGATTATTAGTCTGTGCTTTTTTATTTTCATAAACCCAGCCAGAGTTTAAAACAACCGTAAACATGATTTAAAACTTTTTTATTATGTTTGCTTCTTCTAATTAAACCGGGAAAAATATGTGGATAATTCTTTTATTGGTTCTGTTCTATTTTTCCGCTCCAGTATTATTAATTTATTTGTGTAAAATATCCAAAACCCTTAACCGCATTGGTGCCGTTGTTTTGGCTTATGCCCTTGGCCTTTTGGTAGGAAACATTGGAATAATGCCAACAGCCAGCGAGAGATTTGTTAAATTGCTTGGAGGAACGCGCACCTTTCTGCCCCGGGATGAAATGGCCCGGTACATGCTCTCACCTAATTTTGCGGAAAGCGATGTGATGTTTAACCAGGTGGCACAAATTCAGGATTCGGTAATGAGCTACACCATACTAATTGCACTTCCGCTGTTACTTTTTTCCCTCAACTTGAAAAAATGGCTTAAGGAAGCCCGAACAGCCTTATTATCACTCATTCTGGCAATGATATCGTTAATGATTGCCGTTTTTGCCGGGTACTATTTTTTTGCAGAAGACATTACCGAGGCCAACAAAATTACCGGTATGCTCATTGGAGTGTACACTGGCGGAACCCCAAATCTTGCAGCCATCGGCACCGCTTTAAATGTAAGTCCCGATATTTTTATCCTTACCCACACCTACGATCTCATCATTGGCTCTGTTGCCCTGCTTTTTTTAATGACAATAGCACAAAAATTGTTTAACACCTTTCTGCCCCGGTACGGTTTAGTGCGCAAGGCGGAAAATGTACTTCAGGTGGCTGAAGAAGACACTGATATGGAAAACTACGATGTGTTGTTCCGTAAAAGTAATATTCCGCAAATTGGCAAATCCCTGCTTGTTTCGGTCATTATTTTTGCCATTGCCGGCGGACTGTCTTTCATTGTCCCAAAATCATCGCAGGTAATTGTTATTATTCTTGCCATTACAACACTCGGGCTTGCAGCCTCGCTGCTCAAACCCATCAACCGGCTTAAAGTAAGTTTCCCGCTGGGGATGTATTTTATTATTGTTTTTTGCCTTGCCATTTCGTCGCTTGCCAATTTGCGGGAAATGTTCCGGATGGAATTTCTCCAACTCTTTCTGTATGTACTTTGGGTTGTATTTGGTTCAATGATAATTCATGTGGGATTGGCCCGCATTTTCAAAGTAGATACCGACACCACCATCATTGCCATCACCGCATTAACCTATTCCCCGCCTTTTGTTCCGGCGGTGGCCGGCGCTCTAAAAAACAAAGATGTAATTATTTCAGGGCTTACCATCGGAATTCTGGGTTTTGCCTTTGGAACCTATCTCGGAATTTTTATTGCTGAAATTCTGTTGTAAAAAAAGCAATAACTGTTGAAAAATTATTTTAACTTTTGCATCAGTTGCTCCCTGAAATTCAAACTCACCGGGAGTTTATAATCGCTAATTTTTAACCGGTTCCCTTCCAGATAAACCACTTTTGAAAGTGAAATTACATACGACTTGTGAATTCTTTCAAATTTTTCAGACGGCAACTGCGAAATAAAATCTTTTAACGTTCCATGAACCATTAACGATTCTTTTGTGGTTATAAACTTTACATAGTCGCCCTGAGCTTCTAAAAACAGTATTTCATCAAAATCAACCCGGTAATCTTTTTTACTGGCCCTGAGCATGATATGCTCAGGCGCTTTCTGATGTTCATTTTTTACCAAACGCCTGTCGAGAATACGGTTTACCGAAGCCCGGAAACGTTCGAATGAAACCGGTTTTAACAGATAATCCACAGCATCAACTTCAAAACCATCCACAGCAAATTCAGGATAAGCTGTTACAAAAACAATCATTGGCGGTTTTTTTAAACTTTTCACAAAACCAATCCCCGACAGTTTGGGCATGTTTATATCCAAAAAAAGAATATCTGTTTTTTCTTCCGCCAGCTTTTTACCCGCATCGAGGGCATTGTTGCAAACACCGGTCAAAACCAGCTCGGGGCAAGCCTCCACAAATTCAACAATCACATCCTGCGAAAGAGGCTCGTCGTCAACGATTAAACATTTTAGCTGCATGTTTATTCAATTGTATTTGTAAAAATACCTTAAATGTTTTTTCATTCTCAATAATACTCAGTTTATGCAACCCGGGATACAAAAGTTCCAACCTCTTTTTTACATTTTGAATTCCTATTCCCTGGTATTTTGAATCGGTGAACGATGGTTCAGCGCCTTTTGCATTTTCAACCACAAAAACAATTACATTGTCATCAACTGTTATCCGGATATGTACAAAAGCATTTTCAGCGCCGCTTTTTAACCCGTGTTTAAAACTGTTCTCCACAAAAGGCAAAAAAACCATAGGTGCAATTTTTTTATGCTGAACATTGCCATTGATTTCCAGATTTATCTTCTCTGAAGCCAATGTGCGCAGATTTTGTAATTCAATATAGTTCTGCACCATTTCAATTTCCTTTTCAAGCGGTATAAAATCCGAATCCGATTCGTAAATAATGTGCCGCATTAAATCGCTCAGCTGCACAATTTTATCGGGTACTGCCGGCGAGTTTTTCCGCGAAAGGCTGTAAATGCTGTTTAGCGAGTTAAATAAAAAGTGCGGGTTTATTTGCGAACGAAGCGCTTTTAACTCAGTTTCGCTTCTCTCCTTCTCTATCTCCTGCAGTTTAAAGTACCCGCGCGCCAACCGCAGCAAACTGGTTAAAAAAATATAAATCAGGTAATACAACGAAATGTCCCAAAAACTATAGTAGGCAATAAAATAATAACCTTTAAAAATATAATCAATCCACTGGTTAAAAAGAATCAGATAAAAACCTGCGCCGGCTGTGATGATAACCACTGCAAACGCCGCAAATAAAAAATACCTGCCTTTTTCCAGAAAATACGGAAAAAGAACTTTTAAATTGAGGTATACTATCAGAAAAACAGGCACATGAAAAACAGCCGTATAAATAAGGTCAATCTTTTTTATTTCGGCTGAAACTTTCAAAATATTAACCAGAATCAAAAACGACAAAGCCCAAAACAGAATATGTTGCAATATCCTGTTTCGGATGAGATGATTCAAAATATTTTTCAAACGTATTGTCATTTTATTGCCGGGTAAGAATAGCTTCCAAACCGTCGTTAAAAGCCTCTTCCGAATTTACATATTTTGTAACAAACTTTTGCAATTCATCGGGTTTGGCGGTAAGTAAAATAAAGTCGCCGTTGTTTTCATGATGAATCCTGATTTTATTTTCTTCAATTAAATCTTCCAGCCAATCCTGATCGAACCAGTTAATAATCAGCTTGTTTTCCTCTACGGTTAGTTTTGCAAATGTGTGCACCGGAATAATGTGAAAGGATGCCAAAACAAGGTTTTCATCATCAAAAAACTCTTCCATATAAAAATCCAGAAAATAATGCCCGCCCAGTTTCACGATGTGCACACTAAACTCCGATTCAATGTCATCTTTATCTTTGAGAAACAAGGTGTAGGAAGTGCTGTCGATATTTTCGGGGACCTTTTTCCCAAAATAGGCATGTTCAAAATTCCAGAGTGTTCCTTCATCATCAGTCCATTTACCGGTTAAAATATCATTGGCAAACAAATCTTCCTTGTTGTACAACGGGTAAAACGAATACACAATACAACCGGAAAAAAGAAATACAATGATGGCTACGATAAAAAGATTACGTGTTTTCATTTTTTTTGATTTTGAATTACAAATCAAATGTACAACGACTTCCGGTTGTTTTCATTTTTTTTCGTTGTGACGGGAGTTTTTGTCGTTGAGATCGAAAATTCAATAAAAAAACCTGTCGCTCAAAAACAACAGGTTTTTATCTCTTTTTGAAAAGATGAATTTAAATTATTCAACAATTGCCCGGTGAACATTTTTATTAAACTCAAGCGCGTAGCCAATATCAAACGGCATAAACTGGGTAAATGCCAGCACAACCATGTCGTTTTCAGTGTCAACGGTAAAAAAGGTTGAGGCTGCCCCACTCCATCCATACTGGCCGTTTTGGGTGTTGTACGAACCTCCCAGTCCGTATCCGCCGGTTTCTTCATAAACCACTCCTTCGGGCAACTGGTCCGACATCATCATTTTCACAGTAGGTTCCTGTAGAATCCGAACGCCTTCCAACTCGCCGCCGTTGAGCAGCATTTGTGCAAACCGTGAATAGTCTTCCACCGTGGTAACTAAACCTCCGCCCCCCGAGAAGAGTGTGGCGGGCTTTTTAAAATTGTCCTGCATTGCATTTTCCGGACGAATCAGCTTACCACTTTTATCT
>JAFGDX010000303.1 GCA_016931875.1 Prolixibacteraceae bacterium | reverse complement strand
ATTGGAAATCAGCCGGATATTCATCTCCCTGCTTTGGCGGATAAGGAAAATGCTGCGTATGTAACTGATTAATGCCCTGGCCAAGAGGATGATGGCAAAAATAACTACTCCAAAAATTAAAGTACGGGTGTTTTTTTCCGGTAAAATCTGGTCGATTAATTTTTGCGAAAAAATAGCGGTGGCCAGGCTTAATGCCGAAATTACAATGCCAAGAAAAGCAGCAATTCCAAGTACCGGATAGTCGTCTTTCAACAGTTCCAAAAACCAGTTGCGTTTACTTTTTGATTGGTCTTTTCGGGTTACAAAATTTTTACCGGGCTGGAGTTTTAGCAATGCTTTGCTTTTCCAAACGGCCTCCAGTTCTTCTTCTCCGTATTGTGTGATCCCCCAGCCGGGATCGCCAATGGTAAATTTCCCGTTTTCAAAACCATAACAAAGCACAAAATGCTCCAGCTTTTCCTCTTTTAAAATATGTAGTATTACGGGCTTGTTTAATTCTTTCAGGTTTTTAATTTCCGCTTCGTAGCCTCCTGCCTTAAATCCAAGATTTTGCGCCGCCTGGTACAAACCCAAAAGGCTTGTGCCGTTTAAGGTGGTGCCACTTATCTCCCGTAGTTTTTCCTGTGTGGTTTCGCCACCGTAAAATTTTACTACTGAGGCCAAACACGCCAGCCCGCAGTAAAACTGGCTGTGCTGTTTTACGAAGGTTTTTTTTATATGGCGAAGGTCGGGTTCTGAAGGCATAAATTTTAATTTTAAAAACCTTCAAGGCGTATGAAACCTTGAAGGTCAGTTTGAAAATATTTCAAATCAATATCCTTTTTCCTGTAAGAATGTGTTAATTTTTCCGCCCAGTTGTATGCCCCAGGTTTGTGCCATTTGCATGGTTTCTGTGGTGATTTTCCCCGTTGTATCAGTCAATTTTTTTCCCAGAGGCGACTCATAAAATGCAATCATTCCCTTTATATCTTCGTGGGTAAAATGCTTTTTATAAATAGGGATGAGTTGTTTGGTGAGTGCAGCAATTTCCTTGTCGAACACTTCGGTGCGCACCTGTTTCCATACTTCGTCGGGAGCTTCGGTTTTCATCATTTTGAACTGGGCAACCATTTGATCGAACGCCAAATCATAGGCTGCTGAACTTCCGTTTACGGATAAGAGTTTTTCAATGTCTTTTTCAAAATCACTGGTTTGGGCTGTGGCCAGCAAACTTGCCAGCAAAAAGCCAAGAATGTAAAAAAATCGTGTCATGATAAATGAGTTTAAAGTTTAAAATTTAAGGTTTAAAGTATTGTTTGTGTTAATTGCTTGTAAGTGAGTTTTTTGTTGCATTAATAATTGCTTGCGGTTTTGTTTCTCCAAAGAAAATTTTAATGAGTTTTCTATTTGTTGCATAAATATAAACCGACGGTATTACAGCATTTCCAAATACCTTTTTAAATTGATTTTCAGTGTCCAAAAGTATTTCCAAATTCTCCAGTTCCCATAAATGGGTTTCAGAGCAAAATTTCTCCACCCGTTGCAACGAGTCGTCGGGCGCAACCATTACCAATTGGAAATGATGAAAAGCCGGGGCATTTTGCCCGATTTCCCGCGCTTCATAACGGCAGTGTTCACACTCGGGGTGAAAGTAAATAATTATCAGAGGTTTTGTTTGGTCGAATTCATGCAGGTTGACCGGTATTCCTGATATTGAATTAAATGAGACACAAGGCAAACTCTGAATCCTGGTTTCGGCTTCCTTTTTCTCGCCATATCTGTTGATAATATGAACAATGAGGAACCCAACTGTAAACCCTATAATTACAATTATTAAGTATTTTACAATCCTGCGCATTTAGTTGAGGTTTAAAGTGATAAACATTACTACCAACACCCAGAGCAACAACCCGCTGCCATACGATGCGGTAACCAGTTGCAGCGATTTACCATATTTTACGGGGTGCTCTTTGTTGGCTTCATTGATTATACCAACCAACAGCCAGGCCAGCACCAGGAAGTATGCCAGTTCAAAAACATTCAGTAAACTTAGCGGATAAACAAACAACGGATCAACGGTTTTCTCATTCAACAGTTCCATAATGGAGAGGGGCTGGAACTGTAAATCTTCCAACGTATTAACCTGTTTAAAAAAGATGAGGACGACGAGTTTTGCAAGTCCGGCCAGCACATAGACGAAGTCGGCTATTAAAGCAATTTTAAAAAGCTGGGCGAATTTTATTTTTAGTTCGGTAAAGAATACTCCAATGTAAAGGAATAAGCTAGAGTATATTATTCTTGAAAATACTATTATTGGTAAAAACGAATAACTTAGCCATTGATGTTTATTGGAAAGTTTAAATAATTTCTCAATTCTGTTTATAGATAATTGATTTTGAAAGGTTTGAATGTAGATGTCAACCGTATCGAACAAATATATTAATGCAAAATGAAGTAAAAAATATAGAGCAATTAGGACTAAAAGTAGTTTGAATTTATTGTTGAATAAATTACTCATACATTATTTTCTTTTTCAGTGAAATATTTTAATGCTTTTCTATGTCGAAGAAATAACAAAAATATTGTAGCAAAAAACAAGAGAAAGAGACATAAAGGGATAAGAGAAACTTTTATTTTTGATACAAAAATTAACGAATATGTAAAGATAATTAGATAAAAGATTAGAAGAGACCTAAAAAAGAGTAACTTTTTATTTAGGCGATTAATGATTTCTTCTCTTTTTATATTTTTTTTAAGGTAATATTTTACTATTGTATTCATTATCAAAGTTTTCTTGTATTAACTAAAAAGTGGAGGCAAATTATAAATTAATTTACCTCCTCATAATTACCGCCTTGATTCGGATGCACAAATTCCAAGACCCACTCCCATCACGAAGAGGCCCCAGCCCAAAGTCGCAACACTGAGAACAGCACCCACTAATATTACTCCAGTGCATCCCATTTCGTCTGTTTCCACTCGCCCACCAACGAGCAATTCCATTTGATTAAAATCTATTTGATTCATAATTTTATAATTTTTGTTTTATTATCTAAATATCTCCTAGCCACCTTCCAACCGCATAACCAGCGCAGAAAGCTACTCCTGCTCCTGTTCCGTACATTACAAGATTTTTCCAAGATAAGACACCAGTTATCGCACACGCTCCATCAACCCAATCTACCCAATCTCCACCTTGTACTTCTTCCATCCTTTCAAAACTCAATTCTTTCATAATTTTTGAATTTAAGTTAGACATTTGGCTAAATGCCCCACTT
>JAFGDX010000302.1 GCA_016931875.1 Prolixibacteraceae bacterium | reverse complement strand
TCGCGAATGTTAATTTCATCCTTGTTTCCAACAAAACCGTGCATGCCCAGGCCCACCATCCGAATTCCTTTTTGAATGGCTTCTTCGAAGGTTCTGCCGATGGCCATAATTTCACCCACGCTTTTCATCGAGCTTCCAATGTTTTTGGAAACACCGATAAATTTGTTCAAATCCCAGCGCGGAATTTTTACCACACAATAATCGAGGGCCGGTTCAAATGCGGCGGTGGTAACTTTGGTGACCGAGTTTTTTAGTTCATGCAGTCCGTATCCCAGCCCTAATTTGGCAGCCACAAAAGCCAGCGGATAGCCGGTAGCTTTCGATGCCAGCGCCGAAGAACGCGACAAGCGGGCATTTACTTCAATAACACGGTAATCTTCGGAATGCGGATCGAGCGCAAACTGAACATTACATTCGCCGATTACCCCAACGCGGCGGATAATTTTAATGGAAATGGCTCTTAGTTTATGGTATTCGGTATTGGAAAGGGTTTGCGACGGCGCTACCACAATACTTTCGCCGGTGTGAATGCCCAGCGGGTCGAAATTCTCCATATTACAAACCGTAATACAATTGTCGTATTTATCGCGAACCACCTCGTACTCAACTTCCTTCCACCCTTTTATCGATTCTTCAACCAAAATCTGGGGGGAATACGAGAATGCTTTTGAGGCAAGTGCATCCAGTTCTTTTTCATTTTCGCAGAAGCCGCTTCCCAAACCACCAAGGGTGTAAGCCGCCCTGATGATGATCGGAAAGCCTACTTTTTGAGCCGCTGCCCGCGCTTCTTCCATATTTGAAGCGGCAATACTTTGCGGTGTCATTACATTAATTTCACCAAGCATTTGCCTGAAAATATCGCGGTCTTCGGTGTCAATAATCGACTGAACCGGTGTTCCAACCACTTCGATATTGTATTTTTCAAGCACTCCCGATTGAAACAAGGCTACTCCGCAGTTGAGCGCAGTTTGCCCGCCAAAGGCAAGCAAAATACCCTGTGGTTTTTCTTTTTTAATAACCTCTTCAACAAAATAGGGCGTTACCGGCAGGAAATAAATTTTATCGGCAATATTTTCCGAAGTTTGTATGGTAGCAATATTCGGGTTGATAAGAATGGTTTCAACACCTTCTTCCTTCAGCGCTTTTAAGGCCTGCGAGCCCGAGTAGTCGAATTCACCGGCTTCTCCAATTTTTAATGCCCCCGAACCGAGGATGATGGCTTTTTTTATGTGAGTCTCTATCATGGTAATTTTAATTTCTTAATCCGCAAAAGTGGTTATACAGTGTTGTTTTTACTCTCCTTTGTATTTTTTGATATTGTTGATAAAATCATCAAATAAAAATTCAGTGTCGGTCGGTCCGCTCGAGGCTTCCGGGTGAAACTGTGTAGAAAAAAACGGTTTGGTTTTATGAATGATTCCCTCGTTGGTATTGTCGTTGGCATTGGTAAAAAGTGGTTCCCAGTCGGCGGGCAATGTGCCGGTTTCAACCGCATAACCATGGTTTTGCGAGGTAATGTAACACCGGTTGGTATTTTTCAGGATTACGGGCTGGTTATGGCTGCGGTGCCCGTATTTTAGTTTGTAGGTTTGAGCTCCTGCGGCACGCGCCAGCAACTGGTTTCCCAAACAAATTCCCATAACCGGTTTGTTGCCGTCGATGATTTGTTTGATATTATTTACCGTTTCAACACACATGGCTGGGTCGCCTGGACCGTTCGAAATAAATACCCCGTCGTATTCTTCCTTTGTAAAATCGTAATCCCACGGAACCCTGATTACAGTTGTATTCCTGTTTAACAAACAACGGATGATGTTATTTTTAACACCACAGTCAACCAAAACCACCCGGTATTCCCCGTTTCCGTATACTTCCCTTGCTGTGCAACTTGCACGGGCCACCAGGTTTTCCATGTTGGGGTCGTAGAAATCAATCTGCTGGTCTTCAAATTCTATTTTTCCGAGCATTGAGCCTTTTTCGCGTAAAATTTTTGTTAAGGCTCGCGTGTCAATGTCAAAAAGACCCGGAACTTCGTATTCTTTTAACCAGTCCGATAAACTTTTTTGTGCATTCCAGTGACTGAATTCAAACGAATAATCTGAAATAACCAGCCCCGAAATATGCAGCTTGTGCGACTCGTAATATTTGTGAATCCCGTTTTCCTTCGAATCAAAAGGAACACCGTAATTGCCAATCATCGGGTAGGTCGACACCAGAATCTGTCCTGTGTACGAAGGGTCGGTCAAACTTTCCGGATAACCGGTCATTGCCGTGTAAAAAACAACTTCGCCGGCTACCGGGGTTTCACTTCCAAACGATTTACCCGTAAATACTGTACCATCTTCCAGGGTGAGTTTTGCTTGTTTTACTTTTAACATTTTTCAGTTGTTCTGTTAAAAAAAATGCGTTTCCACTAAAATTAGTTTAAACGCATCTCTTTTTTATCTTTTTACAAATAATTAATTCCTTTTTTCTCATCGAAATTTAAAATGATGTTATTAAAATCATTTCCGGGGTCAAAAATAGTAATAATTCTTAAACAATAGGTTTGTTTTTTAATAAAAATGCATAATTTTGCAATTGAAATGAATATTTATTCATGATGAAAAAGAAGACAGAGCGGCAACTCGAAATCAGAAAAATAATTTTGGACGGCAAGGTGCACAGCCAGGAAGAATTGTTGATGCAACTAAAGAAAAAAGGGTTTGAATTAACACAGGCAACCTTGTCGCGCGATTTAAAACTTTTGCAGGTTGCCAAAGTTCCGCATCCGGCAAAAGGATATATTTATGTGATTCCGGGGGCTGAAAAAAGGGAAGAAGCGAGCCAAAAAAACCGGGTTAACTTTTTGGCCGACGGATTTAAGGATATTCAGTTTTCAGGCAACCTGGCAGTAGTAAAAACACTGCCCGGATATGCCAACAGCATTGCCGCCGTAATTGACAGGGCTGCACCGTGGGAAATAATAGGAACGGTAGCCGGAGATGACACTATTCTTCTCATCCAGCGGGAAGGAATTACAAAAAGCGATTTAATAAATGCATTAATAAATGTGATGCCCAATTTGAGGGATAAATTATAAGATACAATTCGATGAAGGATTTAAACAATATCAGGGTAGAAATAGCAAGCGAGAAGTTCGTAAAATATGTGGATGAAATAAATGATGCCATTGACGTGGCATCAAAACACAGGGGCACCGGTATTGCACGAAGGTCGCCCGAATATTTAACGGCTAAAATTACGGAGGGAAAAGCCATTATTGCGATTGACGGTGATAAGTTTGCCGGGTTTTGTTATATTGAAACCTGGGGAAATAAAGGGTTTGTGGCCAACTCGGGTTTGATTGTGGTTCCCGAGTACCGGGGATACGGACTGGCAAAAGCCATCAAAAAGAAAGCCTTTGAGCTCTCGCGGAAAAAATATCCGAATGCTAAAATATTTGGGTTAACCACGGGCCTGGCCGTTATGAAAATCAACCATGAACTCGGGTACCGTCCGGTTACTTTTTCTGAATTAACCACCGACGATATGTTTTGGAACGGATGCAAAGGGTGTGTGAATTATGATATTCTGATGCGCACCGAACGAACCAAATGTTTGTGTACCGGAATGTTGTACGACCCGGCCTGGGAAAACAAGGAAAAAGTAAATGGCGCCACCGTAAAAAAACGGAGCTTAATGGATATCATTCAAAAAATTAAACCAAAAGCCAGTCTGAAAAAACAACTGGAAATCAATAATAAAAAAGAAACAACCAAGGAGTAACGGAGCGCCGTAGATATGGAATTGAAGCAGACAGCGTAATAAATGGATAGTTTTAAAATTGGATTTGAGCGTTTCCGTTGCTCCTTTTAAGATATTTTATCATGAGTAAAAAACTGGTTCTGGCATTTAGCGGAGGTTTGGATACTTCGTTTTGTGTTAAGTATTTAAAGGAAGAAAAAGGTTTTGAAGTGTACACCGCCATTGCAAATACAGGCGGTTTCTCGGATGAGGAATTAGAAAAAATTGAAGAAAAAGCTTACCGGCTGGGCGCAAAAGAGCATGTGACCCTTGATGTTACGGAAGAATATTACCAAAAATGCATCCGCTACATGGTGTATGGAAATATTCTTCGCAACAATACCTATCCGATATCAGTAAGTTCAGAAAGGGTTTTCCAGGCCATTGCAACCATTGATTATGCCCAAAAAATTGGTGCCGGTTACATTGCACACGGAAGTACCGGTGCCGGAAATGACCAGGTTCGTTTTGATCTCACGTTTCAGGTTTTGGCGCCCGAAATAGAAATTATTACACCCATCCGCGATTTAATGCTGAGCCGCGGGGAAGAAATTGATTTTCTGAAAAAACATGGGGTGGACGATGACTTTATCAAAATGCAGTATTCTATAAACCAGGGGCTTTGGGGAACCAGTGTGGGCGGAAAAGAAACCCTGACTTCCTCCAAAGGATTGCCAAACGAAGCGTATCCAAGTCAGTTGGAAGTTACCGAAGAGAAAGTGGTTGAACTGGGTTTTGAAAAAGGCGAACTAAAAACCATTGATGGAAAATGGTTTGAAAACGGGCCAAAAACCATTCAGGCGCTTGAAAAGATTGCCTCAAAATATGCCATCGGGCGCGATATTCACGTGGGCGACACCATTATCGGAATTAAAGGCCGTGTTGGTTTTGAAGCTGCTGCACCAATGCTGATTATTAAAGCACATCATTTGCTTGAAAAACACACCCTCACCAAATGGCAGATTTACTGGAAAGAGCAACTCGCCAACTGGTACGGAATGTTTTTACATGAAGCGCTTTATCATGAACCGGTGATGCGAAACATGGAAACGTTCCTGGAATCAACACAGGAAAATGTAACTGGAAAAGTTTTTGTGAAATTAAAACCATATCATTTTGAATTGCAGGGAATTGAATCGGAGCACGATTTAATGAATTCCGGATTTGGCGAGTACGGCGAAACTGTTAAAGCCTGGACAGCCGACGATATCAAAGGGTTTACCAAAATATTATCGAATTCACTGAAGATTTATAATTCAGTAAATAAAAAAATCTGAAATTGTTATTCAGAATTCAACATTAAAAATGATTAAAGTTGGAATTATAGGAGGAGCCGGTTATACCGCCGGTGAGTTGTTGCGGATTTTGTTGCATCATCCGCAGGCTGAAATTGCTTTTGTGCAAAGTTCGAGCAATGCCGGAAATCCGGTTGCCGACATACATGTTGATTTGCTGGGCGAAGCCGGTTTAATATTCACCAAAGAAATGCCTTTTTCTGAAGCAGATGTGATTTTTCTTTGTATGGGGCATGGCAAATCAAAAGAATTTATGGAGACAAATAAACTTCCTGAAACGCTGAAAGTTATTGATTTAAGTCATGATTTCAGGCTAAAAAGGGAAGGAAATGATTTTATTTATGGTTTGCCCGAATTAAACAGAGAGCTTATCAAAAAGGCAAAAAATATTGCCAATCCGGGGTGTTTTGCCACCGGAATACAATTGGCGCTTTTGCCGCTGGCTGCTGCCGGGTTATTGAATGATGAGGTGCATGTTCAGGCCATTACCGGGTCAACCGGCGCCGGACAAAAACCCGGCGAAACCTCGCATTTCAGCTGGCGGAACAACAATCTCTCGGCTTACAAAATTATGGAACATCAGCACGAAGGCGAGATTTTGCAAAGTTTAAAACAGTTGCAGCCATCGTTTGAAAACGATTTCAATTTTGTTCCCGTTCGCGGAAATCATACCCGTGGAATTTTTGTTTCGGCCTACACCCGTTTTGAAGGAACAGCGGAGGAGGCAAAACAGTTGTATGCCGAATATTACCAGGAGCATCCGTTTGTGTTTGTAAGCGATAAAAATCCGGGAATGAAGCAGGTAGTGAACACCAACAAGGGAGTGGTTTATTTGGAGAAACACGGCAGTAAACTGGTGATTATCAGCATAACCGACAACCTGATAAAAGGCGCATCCGGACAGGCGGTTCAAAATATGAACCTGATGTTTGGAATGGACGAGAAATCAGGGCTGAATTTAAAACCCGTAGCATTTTAAGTATGAAGTTGTTTGATGTATATCCGCTTTTTACCATAACTCCTGTAAAAGCAGCGGGGTGTTATGTGTGGGATTCTGAAGGAAAAAAGTACCTCGATTTGTACGGGGGGCATGCCGTAATTTCAATTGGTCACAGCCATTCGCACTATGTTGCAAAGATTTCGGAGCAATTAACAAAAATCGGGTTTTATTCCAATTCGGTACAGAATCCTTTGCAACAGGAACTGGCAGAAAAACTGGGAGAAGCTTCCGGTTACAACAATTACCAGTTGTTTTTGTGCAATTCGGGGGCCGAGGCCAATGAAAATGCCATAAAACTGGCCTCGTTTGTTACGGGTAAAAAGAAATTTATCAGTTTTCAAAAAGGCTTTCACGGGAGAACATCGGCGGCGGTTGCTTTAACCGATAATCCGAAGATTGTAGCACCGGTAAATAAAACCGAAAACGCAGTAATACTTCCTTTTAACGATATTACAGCAGTAAAAACCGAACTTGAAAAAGGAGGAGTGGCGGCAATTATTGTGGAAGGAATCCAGGGAATTGGCGGAATACATATTCCTGCAAAACAATTTCTGGAAGAACTGGGACAGCTTTCAAAACAATACGGGTTTCTTTTCATTTTGGATGAAATTCAGTCGGGCTACGGAAGAAGCGGGAAATTTTTTGCCCATCAATATTTCGATGTTCACCCCGATATTATTACCACAGCCAAAGGAATGGGAAACGGTTTTCCAATTGGCGGAGTGTTGATTCACCCCGAAATTCACCCCTGGCACGGAATGCTGGGAACAACATTTGGCGGGAACCACCTGGCCTGTGCAGCTGCCATTGCTGTGCTCGATGTGATGAAAGACGAAAAACTGGTTCAGAATGCCGAAAAAGTGGGCAATTATCTTATGCAAAAACTGGCTGAACTAAAATCCGGTTTTGAAATCAGGGGAAAAGGGTTAATGATTGGGCTGGAATTTCAACACCCAATCAAAGAAATAAGAAATAAATTGTTGTTTGAGCATGGAATTTTTACCGGCGTTTCCGGGCAAAATATTATCCGGCTGTTGCCACCATTGAGTTTGAGCATTGAACAGGCAAATGAATTTGTAAACGCATTCAAAAAGGTATTGACTGACATTTCGGTGTCGATGGTTGAAAAATAGTTTTCAGCCATAATCATTTTGTAACTTCGTATAATGGACAAGAAAAAAATAGGAATTATTGGCGTTGGAAATATGGGAGGAGCCATCGCCGTTGGTTTGGTAAAATCGGGTTTTGTTGCAGCTTCCGATATTTTTGTGTTCGACCCGAAAGAAAAGAATCTCACCGAAATGAGAAGCATGGGAATTACATCCTGTGAAAGCAACAAAGAAGCGGTTCAAAAATCGGATGTGGTTATTGTTGCTGTAAAACCTTATCATATTGAAGGTGTGCTTCAGGAAATTAAACCGGACCTTAGCGCAGAAAAAATCTTTATCTCAATTGTTGCAGGAGTTGGAATTGAAGAGTTAACCCGGATGGCAGG
>JAFGDX010000301.1 GCA_016931875.1 Prolixibacteraceae bacterium | reverse complement strand
TAATTTTCTTCGGTAACTCTTCTTTTTAACACGTTTAAACATTTGTTTCTCAGTGCGGTGAAAAGGTAGGATGAGAAGTGGTTTTCATTTTCAAAAATTTCGCGTTGTTTCCATGCTTCAATTAAAACCTCCTGAACCAGGTCTTCTGCTTCAAAAGAGTTTTGCAAAAAATGAAAGGCATATTTAAATAAACGGGGGTAATAAAGCGCAAATAATTTTTCAAAGGCGCGTATTTTGCCATTACGGAGTTCGGTTAAATAGTTGTTTATAGCCGATAGTTTTTGCATAGCCGTTTACTCGTCGAACAAAAATAGGAAAAAAGAATTCAAAGCATTGTGTTAACGGTTATTTCACGGTATGAATAAAAGGGAGATAGTTTTGAGTGCCATTTGGTAAACCGGAAAATGGTAGATTTGTATGAAATAAATTTTGTCCCATGTATCCATTTTTGATAGTTATAAGTTTGGTTTGGTTTTCGGAGTTTTATGCGCCTGAAACCCATTCAACAGAAAATGATTTGTTGAAAGCACACATTCAGATTACTGAACTTCCTGTACATTCTGACGCAAGTCTTCGCGGATTGTATGTGGTGAGTGAGAAAGTGATTTGGGCAAGCGGCTCGGGAGGCACTGTTTTGCAATCGGTTGATGGTGGCAAGGTGTGGAAGGAAATAAAAATTCCGGGGCAGACAAACAACGATTTCAGAAGTATTCATGCCTGGGATGAAAACCGGGTGCTGGTTTTTGGAATTGCAGGACCTGATTTTGGCTTTTTAACAGAAGATGGAGGAAAGAGCTGGCAAGTGGTTTATCAAAATACCACCGGCGGACTTTTTTTCAACAGCCTGAAATTTGCCAGTGAAAAAGTCGGGTTAGCTGTGAGCGACCCGGTAAACGGAAAGCCTTTTGTCATAAAAACTACCGATGGCGGCAAAACCTGGAAAATCATTAAAAATATTCCGGATGCAAAAGAAGGTGAGGCCAATTTTGCGGCTTCAAATACCTGTATTGAATTTCTGCCGTCGGGGAAAGCATGGATGGCGACCGGGGGCAGCGCTGCCCGGATATTTTATTCCGAAGATTTTGGTGAAAACTGGAAAGTTGCAGAAACGCCTATGATTTACGGGGGAACTTCTTCCGGTATTTTTTCGGTATGTTTTGTCAATGACCGGGAAGGTGCAATTGTAGGCGGCACCTATGATAACCCGGAGTTGAATGAAAAAATGGCTGCCTTTACAACCGATGGCGGGAAAACATGGCTTTTATCGGAAAATATGCCCAACGAATATCGTTCGTGCGTACAACGCGCCGGAACTTCAAAAGACGGGTTCCTTTTTGTCATCGGGAAAACCGGATGCGATATTTCCGCTGACGGAGGGAAAAACTGGAACTTTGTGAAGGAAACCAACTACTTTACTTTTCGCCCGGTTCCGGGGAAAAACATTGGATTTGCTGCAGGCTCTGAAGGAAGAATTGCACGTGTCGAATTTCAATAAAAAAACGGGCTGCTTTTTCTGCAACCCGTTGTATCGTGCTAATTCTATTCTATTCCTCCCATGGAACCAACGCTGAACGGTAGAAGTTAATTCCCAAATCGCTGAAGCGTGGACCGTGTTTTGCCAAACGGGTTTTGTATTCTTCCCAGTCGCGTTTTTCGGGGGCTGTCCAGCCAATTTCGGCATAACCGGGCAATCTCGGAAAAACCATAAATTCCACTTCGTTAATGTTGGTTACAGTTTCCGACCAAAGCGGCGCTTCAATACCCAGAATATTTTCCTTGGTAATGCCGGGCACCAGTGTTGCCGGGTTCCATGTATATCCGTGATCCACTTCAATATAACCAGCCCAGTGTAATCCGTACTGTGTAGTGGAGTCGTACTGCATATCCAGGTAAGCACGGGCTGCCGGCGACATAATCACTTTGGCACCTTTTTCAACTCCCATGGTTGTATTTTCCACATCGGCCCAAAACTGAACGGTGGCATCTTCAACCAATTCTGCATTGGCAATTTCATCCCAGCCAATCACTTTCTTGCCATGTTTTACAACGATTTCCTGTACGCGGTTTACAAAATACACATAATCGTCGTGGGCAGTCACATGCGATTCATCGCCTCCAATATGAAAATAAGGCCCGGGTGTTAATGCGGCCAGTTCGCGAACCACGTCGTCAACAAACTGGTAGGTTATCTCCTTGTCGGTGCAAAATGTGCTGAATCCGACCTTTGTTCCGGTATACAGCTCCGTTGCTTTTCCGTCGCAGTTTAATTCGGCATACGATGCAAGTGCGGCATTGGTGTGCCCCGGCATGTCAATTTCCGGAATAATGGTAATTTGTCTTTCTGCGGCATAATTTACCAGTTCCGCGTATTGTTCCTGTGTGTAAAAACCACCTTCGCCACCGCCAACTTCGGTACTTCCGCCTGTTTCTGTTAGTTTGGGCCACGATTTGATTTCAATTCTCCATCCCTGGTCGTCCGATAAATGCAGGTGCAAAGCATTCATTTTATACATGGCCAGAAAATCGATAAACTGTTTTACTTCCTCTACATTAAAAAAGTGGCGCGAAACATCGAGCATGGCCCCGCGGTATCCAAATTCGGGGAAATCGCGGATAACCCCCGATGCCAGTTCCAGTGCCTGTCCAGCCTCCGTTTTTGCAGGTAGCATCTGAAGCAAAGTCTGAACCCCGTAAAAACATCCCGGTACCGCGTTGGCTTTTATGGCAATCAGTTTTTTTCCGATGGTTAATTCGTATCCCTCGGATGCCAGTTCCTGATCTTCATTCGCCAATGTAAAATAGATTCCATTTTTCGGCGTTTCAGCTGTTGGTTCTGCTTTTAAACTCATTCCCGAAATCCGGTTGATTTCCGAAGAGAGATAGTCAGCTATTAGCTGAAGTCCTTCAGCACCTTCTTCGTAATAGATAACGGCCGACGCATTCAGTTCAAAAGAATGGCCGGTAGCTTCAATACTTACAGGGTTTGGAATGAAAGCGGTTTTTGAGAGATCGGTGGGGGTTTTCTGTGTGCATGCGCTTTGCAGTAAAACGAATGCCAAAATGGCTGTCAACCCAAATTTGTTTTTCATAAGAGATATTTGTTTTAAATTTTTTTCAGACCATAAAATTATGGATTTGATCGCAGGAAACACAATCCTAAACCAGAATGTTTTGAAGCTTTTGTTTTTTTCGGTATTGCTGCGGGGTGCAGCCGTTTATTTTTTTGAATTTCCGGTTGAAATTCGACAAGTTTCCAAATCCCACCCGGTAACAAATATCGGAAATGCTGTACTCTTCCTGAAGCAGCATTTTGCATGCCCGTCCAATACGGTATTCAGTTAAAAAATCGACGTAGGTTTTTCGTGTTCGGGTTTTAAAATAGCGGCAAAAGGAGTTTACGGTCATGTTCGAAACACCGGCTACTTCAGCAAGGGTAATCGGGCGGTGAAATTCATTGAGTGTGAACCGGAAAATGGCATCCAGACGCTTTTCATCGGTTTTATTCATGGGGTTGAACATTCCATCGGCAGCCAGTATTTTTTGGTGTTTCGAAGTGTTCAGCCGGTTTAGTAATTCCAGCAAAAGAATCAGCCTCCGGGGTGCTTCCGCCCGTCCGATTTCCTCCACAATACGGGCTTCGCTGTTATGAAAAGCAGCCGGATAAAAAAAACCTCCCCCGGCTTTTTGCATATATTCCGTGAGTGTTTTTGTTTCAGGAAGGTTCCAGAACGTGGCCCCAAAAATTTCTTTTTCAAAATATACCGATAAAGCCCTGGCTTTCAATTCGTTTTCTGCCTGGTAATATTCGGGGTCGTTTCGTAAAACGTGGGGCAGCCCCGAGCCAAAAACAAAAATGTCGCCCGGCTGAAAAGCAATAAACCGAGTGCCGGCAACCACATTCCCGGTGCTTTTTTTTATCAGGGTAATCTGAAATTCATTGTGCCGGTGAAGAATGTCGTACAGGTGGGGAAGGTGATCATCCTGCACCCAAATTGATTGACCGACGGGTTGGGCAATTTTAAACGGAAGAATTTTCATGCCTCATTGTTTTGAACCTGATTGGTTGTAATAGTTAATATGCGTTCAACCTGCTCTGTTTTATGAAACATGGGTAATATCGTATATGTTCATGATAAAATTGAAGCAGCTGTGGTTTCTGATTTCGTCTATTTTTGCAATAAAAGATGTTTAAGTATTTATTTGAATAAAAATGTAAAGAAAAGAATATGAATTTTGAATGGAAAGGAATATTTCCGGCAATGACAACCAAATTTACGCTTGATGATGCGTTGGATTTTGATGCGTTTGATCTCAATCTGGAAGCGCAAATTGAAGCCGGAGTTGATGGAATTATTTTGGGAGGCTCGCTCGGAGAAGCCAGTACGCTTCTTCAGGAAGAAAAAGATGCTTTGCTGAAACATGCCAAAACAGCTGCGGCGCGCCGGATTCCGGTGTTAATGAATATTGCGGAACAAACCACAAAAGCGGCGGTTGATGCGGCTGTGAAGGCGCGCGATTTGGGAGCCGACGGTCTGATGTTGCTTCCGCCCATGCGCTACACATCCGATGAACGTGAGACCGTGGTGTTTTTGCGTAAGGTAGTGTTGGCAACCGAATTGCCCGTTATTTTATACAACAACCCGGTGGATTATAAAATCTGGATTTCTCCTGATATTTTTCGGCAACTGGAAGATTTGCCGGCGGTTCAGGCGGTGAAGGAATCCACACGTGATATTTCGAATGTTACCCGTATGAAAACCGCATTTGGCGACCGGTTTGCTGTGTTAACAGGGGTTGATACACTGGGAATGGAAAGTTTGCTGATGGGCGCCGATGGCTGGGTGGCCGGCCTGGTGTGTGCTTTTCCAAAAGAAACCGTGGCCATTTACCGCTTGATCAAAGCCGGGAAAATGGAAGAAGCACTAAAAATATACCGCTGGTTTTTGCCGGTGCTGGAACTGGATGTTTCCACAAAACTGGTTCAGAACATTAAACTGGCTGAGAGTATTACCGGACTGGGAAATGAAAATGTTCGTGCACCGCGTTTGCCGCTGGCCGGAGAAGAACGCAGCCGTGTGTTGGCGATTTTGAAGTCAGC
>JAFGDX010000300.1 GCA_016931875.1 Prolixibacteraceae bacterium | reverse complement strand
GTCATGCAACGGTTACATTTATCAGGCAAAGTACTTCATTTCCTATTGTTTGTTCCATTTTCAATAAATGGATTTATAAAAGATTTGCCAAGTGTTACAAAGATGGCATTCATTATTGAAACGAAACAACCAATCAGCAAACCTATTATAAGCGGTATCGGTTGACTTACTTTCCAATAAATCCAGAGACCAATAATACTGATTACCCAAATACATAACTGCAAAGTTACAGCAGCGTGAAAATGATTTGCCAGGTCTTTGGTTTTGTCCTTTTTACGATTCCATAATAATAATGTCGGAAAGAGTAGAGGAAATAATCCACTTAAATGTATAAGTGCAGACCAATTTTTGTTACCAATCTTTTGTAATTCTTGATTATCCTCTGCTTCGTCTTCTACAAACAAACTAAAATCAACTTCCAGTGCCTTGGCAATCATTTGAAGCGTATAAGCCCGTGGGTCAACTTCACCATTTTCAATACGTTGAATGGTTCGTGAACTAAGTTCTGTCAGGTCTGCTAACTCCTCTTGTGTTAGTCCTTTTTTTATTCTTAATTCTTTAATCAGTAAACCAGTTTTCATATTTTTTCCTTCAGTCTTTATAGTAAAAATGTTTCAGCAAATATCATATCAATGCAGGTAACTTAGCAACTACAAAAACACGACATTTATACGACAAATGCTATTCCCGGTACTGTCTGTCTGTATTTTGTCCAACGGCAGCCGGTCTAAAAACTTCGGCTGAACCGTATATTTTGAAGTACTTTCCGGTTAATTATTTTTGATTCATTGCTGCTTCTTTCACTTATTTCTATATTTCTTTCCAATACGGTCCGGTTAATTTTATGAGATTCCCCGCTTCGCATCGGAATGACAGGTTCCTGGATACTTTCGCCTTTGGGAGGGGTGTTTTTTTCTTAAAACCCCATTGCGGTTTTTATTACGGTCATTTCTTCTTCCGAAGTGAGCATTTTTAACAATTCAAATGCAACATCCGGGGCGGTGGCCGGGCACCACGAGGTAATAATATGTCCATCCACCACCACGGGCTCATTCACTACATGTACTCCAAATTCTTTCAGCTTTTTTTGCCAAAATCCGTCGTTTAAGTGGTAGGTGGTTGCTTTCCGGTTTTGAAGAACACCGCTTTTTCCCACGGGCATGGCCCCGGAACAAATGGTGGCAATAATTTTACCTTTGGTATCAAATTCGCGGATTAATTGTAAAAACCGCCCGTCATAGGCTTCTTCATAATAGCCAAATTCCCCAAACCCTCCGGGGATTGCCAGGGCGTCATATTCGCCGGCGTTGATTTCTCCAATGGTTCTATCAACCCGTACCTGTACATTGAAGGTGCTGGTCACTGTAGCCGTAAAACCACATGTATCCACCTGCAAAGGATGTCCGTAATCATGCCACGCCCAGCCAAGAACATCAATAAAAACGCTAAACTCCATCGTTTCAAATCCTTTGGCCAGAAACACAGCTACTTTCATATTTTATTTCCTTTTTAGCTTTCGTCCTTTTATGACTTAATTTTTCAAACTTTTCCTCTCAAAAAAATCAACCAAAATATCAGACAGCAGCTGTGGGCTTTCAATTGCAGGACAATGACCAACACCGGGAATAATGTGTAATTCCTTTTGGTCCGTTGATAAACCGGTTAATGCATTGTAAATTAATTCAGCGTGTCCTTTCCCAACAACGTAATCCTGTTCGCCCTGAACAACAATTGTGGGTGTTTTTATTTGCTTTAATTCAGGTTCAATATTGATATTGTTGTACGATGGAGTGTTTCGAAAAGCGGTATTTACCATTTCCGCCTTTTCACCAACCTCTGCGTATTCCTCTTCCGAATAGTTCATCAATCGCATTAAGGCAGTATCCTGAACGACATCTTGAAATGAAATAATCTTAGATGTATCGGCGAAATATGCATTGAATCCAAGCTTTGCAGGAACCTCATGTTTCATCCAGTTTACATCCGTATGAAATTGTGCAAAATTGCTGTTTTTTATCCGTTCCAATTCGCTTACTATATGCACCAGCTCTGCTCTTTGTTCTTCGGAAATACTGGTTTGAAGTATTTCGTTTGCTCTGTTGGTTTCAAAATCGATGAGTGAATGGTTTTGGTAATTGCTGTTCACTTTTCCATCAATGCAAGCATAAGAATGTACTTTGGTTTGGTCTGTCAACAGGTATAAAAAGCCATACATTCCACCCCATGAAGTTCCCATTATATGGACTTTTTCCTTATCGTATTTTTTACGCAGGGAGTCAATTACAATATCCAAATCTTCAACATATTGCTCTACTGTAAGCAAGTTTTTATCTGTGCATTCCAACGATTTTCCGCATCCGCGCTGGTCCAGATATGCAACCAGAAATTTATCTTCCAGTCCCGGCCCAATCAGTTTTATATCAATACCGGAATATCCACCCGGGCCACCATGCAAATTAACAATCAAAGGTTTTTCAGGGTTTCCGCGCACTCTCACATACAGTTCCGATTCCGGCACTTTAACCATGACCTCATGGTCAAGCTTTTTAATTTTTTCGTCACACGAAAAGGGTAACATCGTCAAACCCGCAACACATAAGATGCAAATAATCGTAAAAACTTTCATTTTGTCTGTATTAAATTTTGTTTCTCTTTTTTCCAGGCCAATCATTATTCACATCTGTTATTAGCAAGGTTCTTTAGGCTCAAAATTTTCTTCGCATCATCTCCGCGGGCCGGAGCCAAACAGCCCCCCTCCTTATTCTTTGTAGCTAAAGATACAAATTACTGATAAACAACCCGTGTGCAGAATCCTTTTCAAAGTTATCAATGGGTGTGCATTCCGCTTCGTTTTGCTACTCCCGCCTTCCATTTGAAAGGATGCGTGCGGGAG
>JAFGDX010000030.1 GCA_016931875.1 Prolixibacteraceae bacterium | reverse complement strand
CGAAAGATGAAATTCAAAATTTATGAAAAGAAAAGGCCCGTTTAAAACGAGCCCTTTTTATGATAACAATTTGCCCAGATTATCAAATTTCAGGTTGTAATCCTCCATCGAACGTTTAATAACTTCGTATGCTTCGTCCACACCATAAGTCATCGGAATTTCGGTGTAGCGGTCTTCACCCGGCATATCCTTGTAGGTAAGAAAATAATGCTCCAGGCGCTGGATAACAATTTTGGGAACTTCGTCGATATTTCGAAAATGCCCGTAAACCGTATCGTTCAGTAGGACGGCAATAATTTTATCGTCGGCCTGGTTGCCGTCAATCATCCGAAAACCGCCAATGGGCCGGGCATTCACCAGCAGGTCGCCATGGGCGAGCGTTTTTTCGGTCAATACGCAAATGTCAATCGGGTCGCCGTCGCCTTCAATGTCTTTCCTGCCGGTTTTTTCGTTGCAGAATTCCCCCACTTTTTCGCCACAGTAGGTTTGCGGAATAAAACCGTACAAAGCCGGTACTATGTTCGAAAACTTTTGTGGCCGGTCGAGGCGTAAATAGCCGCTTTCCTTATCGATTTCGTATTTCACCGTGTCAGTGGAAACTACTTCGATAAAGGCGGTTACTTCTTCGGGGGCATTTTTGCCGATAAAAACACCGTGCCAGGGATGCGATTTATAACGAAGTCCCATCAATCGTCCAATGGGGTCTGAAAGTCTGTCTGCCATTCTGTTAATTTTTTGTTTAACAGTTGAACCATAAAACCGGGAATTGGTTCACCTGCCATGAATAAAATTTCAAACAATTACGAAAGAACAGCTTCAGCTTTTGTCCCGCCTTTATCCACAGCAACAACAGCAATTTGTGCCTCTTCATTTTCCAGTTCAAAAACAAAGGGTTGGTCTTTTAACACCTGTGGTTTGTGTTCTACTTTCCCGGCCATTTCGCCGTTTACCAGTATTTCGTAGTGCGAAATCGGTTCATCACCGGCATACGCTGTTTGCCAGGTAATTTTATTCCCCGTTTTTTGAAGGTCGCGTGGAGCCGATAAGCCCGATTTGTCAATCACCTGGAAATAATTGCTTCCCGGCTTTATTTTCATTGCCTGTTCTTCAATTCTTTTTCGTTCATCGGCCGGCATTCCGTCGGGTTCAATTTGTGCAGCATAAAAATTTTGCACCAGCTGGCAGTTCATCGGGTCATCGTCAATCTGTCCAATCCCGATAATCAGCGTATGAACACCCGGAGTGGTCAGGGCATATTCAATCAGTGGGCGGCTGGGTAATTCAGGTGTCCCCACTTTCCTGAAAACATCTTCCGGATTGTTTGACCACCGCGGTTCCTTGTGGTACATGGCGGCGTCGGCAAATGCTTTCATGCCAATAATTCCCATGCCTTTGGCTTCGGCAACCGGAATTACGTTGTTTTGCATGTTCATTTTGGTTTTGTCGTTGGCATTAATGGCAATAAGCATTCCGTCGAGGATTCCGTATTTGTCGCGCTGAATCATGTCGATCATTGCCGGCGGATGCGCATGGCCGGAGAAGCCAATGTGGCGGATGAGTTTTTCGTTTTTCGGATTCATACCGGTAAGATTGGTACCGTCGCGCAAATCGCGCAGGGCAACCAGCGCGCCAAAGTTTCCTTCCGGGTCGAGCGGGGTTTCGAGGCCTTCATACACCACATCCACTTCGTCTGTATTGTGCAGGGTGTGTATCAAAACCATATCCAGGTAAGCGCCTTCGGGATAATTTCCCTGTCCGTCGCCAAAAATCTGGGTGAGTGAGCGCCGCACGTCGTCAACCGCACATTGAACCGTTTCGCCATTCGACCAGTTCGAAACATTTTCGCGCTCCGGCCAGCCGGGTTTTCCCCAGCGCATGGCTGTTTTACTGGTGAGCCAGATGGATTTCCGCAATTCTTCATTGTAGCCTTCCTCTCCGGGAATGAGGTTGAGTTGCCTGAAGGCCTTGTTGTAATTCAACTGGCTGTCGGCATACAAATTGGAAGTATCAAAATAATTGATGCCCAGATCAAAAGCCTTCAGAATAATCGGAACCGGGTCAACATCGTCAGGTGTCCATTGCAGCGAGGCCTGACCGCCCAAACCAATGGATGTTACGTCAAATCCCAGGTTCCCGAATTTACGTTTCATCGGCGCCGGAACATTTTCCACGTTGCAACTTCCCAGCGACATGGCTGAGACAGCAGCGGTTGATGCTGCCGAAACTTTGATAAAGTTTCGTCTTGAAATCGGATATTTTTCTTGTTGAGCCATAAGTGTGGTTTTTTTTGATTTGTGTTAAAATTACGGAATATTTATTTGGAAATCAAACCCGATGGTTTCTGTTGCAGGCAACAGGATGTGCGTTCAATCGCTTTCGCAATTTTTGGAAGGACCGCCCAAAAACTTCGCTGCCGGGCAGGGATTTCCTGCATATATTTGATGTGCTGTCTATTGTTTTACCACCCGTTTTCCAGTTAAAATTGTAAAATCACCTGTTGAGACCCGTTCAATAACATAAATTTTAAATACACATTACCAATGTATCTGCCGCACCAGGGCAAAGAGTACCAGCACCACAAAAATTACAAACAAAACAAAGGCAACATCACTTTTAATTTTCCGCGAGAAATAAATAAAACCTGGGGTTAATACGCCCAAAAAAACAGCATCGCGCAAATCCTGCGACGAAATGTTGAATGTTCCGTGAAAAATCCATCCAAAAATTTCAGGAATAAACAGAAACATAAGAAACGAAAACAGCAGTATTTCGATAAACTCGGCAAGTTTTTTCATGGTTAATTGATTTTGATTTCAGGTTTATTTTACCCGTCCGGGATTTTTTTTGATAAAGTCGTTCCAGTTTTTGTATTCCTTTTTTTTCTGCGGTTTATCTATCTGGATAAAATGACAGATAGCAACGGCAATGGCGTCGGTAATGTCCATTTTATCGGGCAGCTGCTCCAAATGATACACTTTTTGCAGAAAATAGGCCACCTGTTCCTTCGAGGCACGGCCCATTCCGGTAATCGACTGTTTTACCAGCAGCGGCGCGTATTCATAAATGGGAATATTGTACATCAGTGCGGCAACCATAATTACCCCCTGTGCCCGCCCCAGTTTTAGCATTGCCTGGATGTCTTTCCCGAAAAAAGGCGCTTCAATGGCCATCACATCGGGCCGGTATTTTTCCATCAGTTTCAGGGCTTCCTCATGCAGTACTTTTATTCGCTCGTAATGAACCATCCCGCGGTTGGGTGTAATTTTGCCCATGTCGAGAATGACCGGTTTTTTATTTTGTATTTCAACCAGTCCGTAGCCGGTAACATTGGTGCCGGGGTCGATGCCTAATATTTTTATGGTTTCTGAATTCATGAATGCCCGCGGTTTGTTTTATCGAGCTGCTGCACAAAAATGCCGGTTACAATAAAAACCAACCCGATAAAAGTAGTGATGTATATGGTTTCCTTCAAAATAAAGTGAATAAAAAGAAGCGATATAAACGGCGCCAGAAAAACCAGGTTCCCTATTTTGGCGTTGCTGGTGGTAAGGTTCATGGCTTTTAACCACAGCACGTAAGTAATTCCTACTTCGAAAACCCCGGAGTAAATGGCAGCCCAAAAACTCTGGTTTAATTCAACTTTAAAATCGGAAAACAAAGCAACCGCAACGGTAAGATAGATGAGTCCAAAAGCAAAATTGAGAAAAAGTTTTATCACTTCGTCACGTTTGTCGCGCACATTCAGAATCCAGTACATTGCCCAAAGCACGGAGGTAACCAGCGCCAGAATTATGCCCGTTGCGCTGACCTGTTTAAAACCCTCAATTCCGCCCTGCGACGAAATAAAAACAACGCCGGTAAAACTGATAAAAAGTGCGGCAATACTTATCCACCCAATTTTCTGGTTTAAAAAAGGAACCGAAAGCAGCGCCAGCACAATGGGCCAAACCATGTTGATGGGTTGTGCAATTTGCGCCGGTAAAAGTGAATAGGCCTTAAACAAAACGAGATAGTAAACAAGGGGGTTCAGCGCTCCCATGAGCATGGAAACCAACCATTTTTTACGCGATTGTTTAAAAATGAGTTTTACTTTCCGCTGAACGACAATAAAGACAAAAAGCAATGCCACCGATACGGCTGAGACATAAAAAATAAGCTGGATAAAATCGTATCCGCGCAGGGCCAGTTTAAAGGAAGTGGCAACGGTTGACCAGAAAAGAACGGCCAAACCGGCAAACAAATAAGCTTTTTTATTCTGATTCACCTGGGTTTAATTCTTCTATAACCGGATTTTCAAATTCAGGTTGTGCGGGTTCGTCGGGGTAAACTTCGCGCAATTCGCGGTACAAATTTCTGGCTTCTTCCACAAACACACTTCCCGGGTAGTTAAACAGCATTTGTTTATACAAATCCCGGGCTTTTTCTTTTTCTCGCAGGTGGTAGTTGTATATGTTGGCAAGCTCAAAAAGGGCGTCGTCGGCCAAAACATCGTAACTAAAATCATTTACAATTTGTTCGAGGTAGGTGGCTGCCAGTGCAAAATCACTTCTTTCCGTTTCAATTTTCGATTTCCGGTACAAAACATCATCCTGTAAGGTATGGTACGGAAACATTTCGGACAGCGAATCGAGGGTTGCCAGTGCCAGCGAATCTTTGTTTCTGAAAAACAGCAAATCGGCGCGGGCAAACATTTGGAGAGGCACTACTGTGGTATCCATATTTAAATTATTGCCGATTAACAGCGAAAGCTCCAGAGCATCGTTGGCAGTTAATTTTGAAGTGCTTGATTTTAACACATCCAGTTGTGCTTTTGCCCAGCTAAAATTGCCCATATAATACCCCAGTTTGGCTTTTTTCAGTTTTACCTGGTCGCCCAGCAAATTCATTTTGTTGGCATCAATTACCTGCGAGTAAATGAGAGTGGCTTCCCACGGATCGTTTGCATATACATAAATATCAGCCATTTCGGTTTTTAGCTTTCCGGTTTGTTCGGGTTTGAGGTTGGGAATTTTTAGTCCCTTTTGCAAAATTTCAATGGCTGTGGCCGGTTCCTCAAGATAAAAAGCCAGCAGATGTGCATATTCCTGAATTAAATCCAGCGACGCGATGCTGTAACCCAGATAATCCAGCGCTTCATCAAATTGTGTTGCCAGCTCGCGGCCTCTTTCCAAATCGGCTTTCAACCCGTTGGTATATTGCAGATAGTTTACATGAACGTGTTGTGCATAGGCTTGTTTGTAAAACGGATTTTCCTCGCCTTTTGCAAGTAAATATTCATAGGCTTTTTGGGCATCGTCATAACTTTTGTTGTTAAGCGCCATCAGGCCCAGTTGTGCAATCTGCGGATTTTCTTCCCCGGTTCGTTTATCCAGAGCAATGGACTGGCGCAGGGCACTCGAGAATTTTTTTTCCTGAAGAAAAAACCAGATCAGCAGCCGGTTGTAGCCAATTACTCCGGGTTCTGCCTGAATTCTTTTCAGCACCTGCCCACGGAACTGGTTGCGCAAACCATCGTCAATATCCAGCCGCATGGCCGATGACAGGCTGCTTTGAACACGTGGCAACTGTTTTTCGTCGGTTTGCAACAAATTCAAATATTCCTCCAGCATCTGGTCGTAGTTCCGCTGATACAGGTAAGCCCGCGCCAGTTCGTAATTAAACGGTTCGCCACCGAGTTCCTGTCGCCCCTGTAAATAGGTCTGCGCTGCATAATCGTATTTTCCCCACTGCAAAAAAGTATTGGCGGTTACCAGGTAATTTCCCTTATTAGGCGGAACCGATTGAATTGCTTCTTCATATTTTTCCTTTGCCTCATCGGT
>JAFGDX010000299.1 GCA_016931875.1 Prolixibacteraceae bacterium | reverse complement strand
ATTACCCACATGATGGACCGTTTGTCGAATCCGGCAAAAATTGAAGCCTATAAATTGGCCGATGAGTTAAAATCAATCATGCGTCCGCTTTTCGAACATCACATGGATGATATTATGGATGGAACTTTTTCTTCAACTATGATGAAAGACTGGGCGAATGAAGATGAAAACCTTTTGAAATGGCGTGCTGCTACCGGCGAAACAGCCTTTGAAAAAACACCTGCGGGTGATATGGAAATCAGTGAACAGGAATATTTTGATAACGGAACTTTATTGGTTGCCTTTGTAAAAGCTGGTGTTGAATTGGCTTACGAAGTAATGACTGAAACCGGAATTAAAGGGGAATCTGCATATTACGAATCGTTACACGAAACTCCTTTGATTGCCAATACCATTGCCCGTAAAAAATTGTATGAAATGAACCGGATTATCTCCGATACCGCAGAGTACGGATGCTACCTGTTTGATCATGCCTGTCGTCCGTTGCTGGCTGATTTTATGAGCAAAATAGACACCAATGTTATTGGTAAAAACTATAACGAAGGAATTGACGGCCATGTGGATAACCGGGAGTTGATTGAAATTAATGATGCCATCCGTTACCACGATGTGGAAATGGTTGGCGCCGAATTACGTGAAGCCATGGCGGCCATGAAACCGCTGATATGATTTAACATTTGACTATAATTGCAAGAGCTCTGTCAACGTTTGGCAGGGCTTTTTTTGTATTAAAAAAACCTGCCCGAAAAATCCGGACAGGTTGAATGGTTGTCGAAGTACAAAATTGTAAACTTAATCCAGCGAATTGAGAAAGGCGTCTCTCTCTTTCAAAAATTCAGAAAGCCTTTCAATGGGGTCGCGGGTAAGGGCCACCCTTCCTGAACGGATAAACTGCATGACTTTAAATTTGTTTAGCTCTTCAAACAAAGCCTGCGTTTCTTCCTTATGCCCTGTTTTTTCAATTACGGTGTATTCGCGGGTGATTTCCAGAATCCGCGCGCCCGCGTTTCTCACTATTTTTTCAATGGTGTCGTTTTCGTAAAGCGCTTCAGTGGGCACTTTATACAAGGCAATTTCCTGGTAAATCATCTCTTCGTTGGTATGATAAAAAGCCTTTAAAACATCAATCTGTTTTTCAATCTGATTGACAATTTTAATGGTCAGTTCTTTTGTGGCTTTAATCACAATAGTGAACTTGAAAACTCCCGGAATGGCTGATTCTGAAACTGTAAGGCTTTCAATGTTTACCTTTCTTCGCGTAAAAACGATGGTAATACGGGTTAGTAATCCGATGTGGTTTTCCGAATAAACGGTTATGATATATTCCTGTCTCATTTTAATTCGTTTTTTGCATTTTTATTCCTTTTTATTCAGCCTTTTTACTGTTCAAGTATTATTTCGGAAACGGCAGCGCCGGTGGGAACCATCGGAAATACGTTATCCTCTTTTTCAATCACCACTTCGAGCAGATAAGGCCCGTTGTAATCCAGCATTTGCTGAACTGCTGCGTCTAAATCTTCGCGGTTTTCCACCTTTTTTCCTTCCATACCAAAGCCTTTGCCTATGGCAATAAAGTCAGGATTTTGCAATTCGGTAAATGAATACCGTTTTTCAAAAAACAGCTGTTGCCACTGACGCACCATTCCGAGGAAGTTATTGTTGAGTACAATAATTTTTACCGGAAGTTTATTTTGTACAATGGTTCCCAGTTCCTGGATGGTCATCTGAAATCCGCCATCGCCAATTACGGCAATAACCATTCGGTCGGGTCTTCCCAATTGGGCGCCCATACTTGCCGGAAGCCCGAATCCCATGGTTCCCAAACCTCCGGAAGTAACATTACTTTTTGAATTTCTGAATTTGAAATACCGCGAAGCAATCATTTGATGCTGACCCACATCGGTAACCAGAATGGCCTCGTGGTTGGTTTTTTCTGCCGCAATCCGGATAACTTCACCCATGGTTAATCCCGGTTTTTCAGGATAAAGGTCTTTGTGGATTATCTTTTCATTTTCAATCATATCACACTTTCTGAAACGTTCAATCCACTCGTCGTGATTGTTTTCTTTTACGTTTTCAGTAAGCATTTTCAGTGATTTTTTTGAGTTTCCCAGAACCGCAACGGTGGCCTTTATAATTTTATCAATTTCTGCCGGGTCAATCTCCAGATGGATAATTTTGGCCTTTGTTGCATAACCGCTAACTTTTCCGGTTACACGGTCATCAAAACGCATTCCAACGGCAATAATAACATCGGCTTCGTTGGTTAACAGGTTGGGGCCGTAATTTCCGTGCATACCAAGCATTCCAACATTTAACGGGTGGTCGGTTGGCAATGCCGACAAACCCAGTAAAGTCCATGCAGCCGGGATGCCTGTTTTTTCAACAAATGCCTTTAGTTCTTCCTCGGCATTTCCGATAATTATCCCCTGGCCGAAAAGCACCAGCGGCCGTTTTGCCTGGTCGATAATTTCTGCCGCTTCTTTAATTTTAAAAGGATCGACAGGCATTTCGGGAACATAACTTCTGATCTTGGTGCATTTTTTATATTCAAAATCGAGTTCGCCAAACTGTGCGTCTTTGGTGATATCAATCAGCACTGGTCCGGGGCGTCCGGATTGAGCAATATAAAAAGCCTGTGCAATTGCTTCCGGTATTTCTTCCGGAGTGGTAATCTGGTAATTCCATTTGGTTACCGGCATTGAAATCCCCACCACATCAGATTCCTGGAATGCATCGGTTCCCAGCAGCGGTGAGGCTACCTGGCCGGTGATACACACCAGGGGCGTTGAGTCTATCATTGCATCGGCAATCCCGGTGATCAGGTTTGTAGCTCCGGGCCCCGAAGTGGCAAAGCAGACTCCGGCCTTGCCGGTAACTCTGGCATACCCTTCGGCAGCATGCACCGCTCCCTGCTCATGACGGGTCAGAATGTGTTTTACATTGTTGTTAAAATCATACAAGGCATCGTAAACGGGCATAATAGCACCGCCCGGATATCCAAAAATGGTATCTACTCCTTCCTCAAGTAATGAAAGAATAACCGCCTGTGATCCGGTAACTTTTTTTGTTGTCATATGCTGAAAATTTAGCTGTTAGCTGTGAGCAATTCGCTTTGAGCTTTCATTATTTAATTTGTGATTCTGTTTATTTTTTAATCAATTAATCGGATAGCGCCACTGTCGGCCGACGAAACCAGGCTTGCATAGGCTTTTAAGGCCTTCGAAATATTTCGTTTTCGTTCTGCCGGGTGGAAAGCATTGTTTCCTTTTGCTTCTTCTTCCTTTCTCCGTTCTGCCAGTTCTTTTTCTGAAATGAGCAGATTGATGGAACGGTTGACGATATCGATTTTTATTTTGTCGTTGTTGCGAATTAATCCGATGGCACCACCGGCAGCGGCTTCAGGCGAAACATGGCCGATGGATAACCCGGAGGTTCCTCCCGAAAATCTTCCGTCGGTAATCAATGCGCAATCTTTATCCAGTTGCATCGATTTCAGGTAGGAAGTGGGGTAGAGCATTTCCTGCATTCCCGGTCCGCCTTTGGGGCCTTCGTAACGGATAACAATTACATCACCTTTCTGAACCCTATCGCCCAGAATTCCGTTTACCGCATCTTCCTGCGAATCGAAAACTTTGGCTGTTCCCGTAAAATTAAAGATCGACGGATCCACACCTGCCGTTTTTACAATACAGCCTTTTTCGGCTATATTTCCGTATAAGACCGCCAGACCTCCGTCTTTATTGTAAGCATGTTCAATATCCCGGATGCATCCATTTTTGCGGTCGGTATCAAGGTGGGTGTAATAGTTGTCCTGCGAACCCATTACCAGGTTGCGCGAACCGTCTCCGGGGGAAGAGAGGTATCGTTTTTTGGCCTCTTCTGAAACATTTTCATTCATTATATCATAAGCAGCAATGGCTTGTTTTAGTGTTCGCCCGTCAATACGGTGCACCGAGGTATCGAGCATTCCGCCGCGGTCGAGTTCTGCCAGTATCGATAAAATACCGCCGGCACGGTTTACATCCTGCACGTGGTAATGCGAGCTTGGCGCTACTTTGCACAGGTTGGGGGTTTGCCTCGAAAGCTGGTCAATGTCTTTCATGGTAAAATCAACCCCGGCCTCGTGGGCAATGGCCAGGAGGTGGAGTACGGTATTGGTTGAACCGCCCATGGCAATATCGAGTTTCATGGCGTTTAAAAAGGCCTGCCGGGTAGCAATGTTTCGCGGAAGAACGGTGTCATCGCCTTCAAAATAATAGGCTTTTACCGCGCGTATAATTTTTTCCACACCTTCCTCGAAAAGTTTGATACGGTTGGCGTGTGTGGCAACAATGGTTCCGTTTCCGGGGAGGGCCAGGCCAATGGCTTCCGCCAGGCAGTTCATTGAGTTGGCGGTAAACATTCCCGAACACGAGCCACAGGTAGGACAGGCATTTTGTTCGATAACCGAAAGTTCCTGATCTGAAATCGACTGGTCGGCGGCCAAAACCATGGCATCCACGAGGTCGTAATGTTTGTTTCCAATTTCACCGGCTTCCATCGGGCCACCCGAAACAAAAACGGCCGGAATATTGAGCCGCATGGCTGCCATTAACATTCCGGGGGTAATCTTATCACAGTTCGAAATGCAAACCATGGCATCTACCTTGTGGCCGTTGCACATGTATTCCACACTGTCGGCAATAACATCGCGCGAAGGAAGTGAGTACAGCATTCCGTCGTGGCCCATGGCAATTCCGTCGTCAATGGCAATGGTGTTAAATTCGGCGGCAAAAAAGCCGTGTTTTTCAATCAAACCCTTTATATATTGCCCGATTTTGTGCAAATGTGCATGCCCCGGAACAAACTGGGTGAACGAATTTACCACGGCTATCACCGGTTTTCCAAAATGTTCTTCCTTCATTCCGTTGGCCCGCCAAAGACTCCTGGCTCCCGCCATTCTTCGGCCCTGTGTAGTTGTGTTGCTTCGTAATGGTACCTGCATTTTTTTATCTTATTATAAACGTTATTCATTAAAAAAGCCTTCCTCAAACTGAGAAAGGCTTTTATATATCTTTAATCCTGCACAAATACGCTAGCCTTCCTCAGTGAAACCAAGAATGACAACTAGAATGACCACGATATATGCAGAGAATAATTTCATTTCAAAAACATAATGTTGGGGCAAATGTAAAAAAACTATTCAAAAACCAAAACGATTTATAAGTAATATTCGATTTTTTGTGTGAAAATTAAATTTAAAGTTCATTTTTGGTTAGAAATATTGTGTAAAGCGGCCCATTCTTTTCCAAAATAATTTATGAGTTTTTGGTTTGTGTGATTTTTGGAGCGCGGGTAGTAACACAGTGGCAAAACGCTAAAAACGGGACATATGTTTAGCCTTTTATGTGTTTAACCCTGTGATGTGTAATAACCCCGTCATTTACATTTCAAAAAGCAAAAGCGCCCAAATTCTGATTTACGTTTCAAATTGTAAAGTGTCTGTATTCCTTTTAGTTTATTGGCTATTTTCATTATTTTTGCTGAAATTCTGTGTGTGTATGAAAATAAAAAACCGGGTTTATCTGCTGTTGTTGGTTTTTTTGGGTTTTGCCTGTGAGAAGGTACCCGATAAAAACAGCCGGCAGGTTGACCAGTCGCCAAAAATCACTCCCGATTATTCGGAACTTACTATTCCGGTAAATATTGCCCCTTTAAATTTTCTGATAGAAGAAGAAGGTGATGCTTATTTTGCTGAAATAGGCAGTCAGTCGGGTGCATCTATCCGGGTATCATCATCGGATGGAACGATAAAGATACCTGAGAAAAAATGGAAACAATTGCTGGCAGAAAACAATAACCAACAAATTGAGTACAAAATTTTTGTACAGAAAGATGGTGTCTGGGAGCAATTCCGGGCATTTACAAATTATGTTTCCGATTCGCAGGTAGATCCGTATTTGTACTACCGTTTACTTTACCCCGGTTACGAAAGCTGGAGCGAAATCAGTATTATGCAGCGCAGCCTGGAGAGTTTTAAAGAGCGCACCGTGGTAGAAAACAACGCGGTTGGCCAGAACTGTGTCAACTGTCATGCTTTCAATCAGCAAAATCCGGATGATTTTATGTTTCACATGCGGGGTTCGATGGGCGGAACCTATTTTGTTAGCGACGGCGATTTGGAAAAATTCAACCTGAAAACCAGTGAAATGGAAAACGGGGCTGTGTATCCGCGCTGGCATCCTTCAGGAAAATATGTGGCCTTTTCTTCCAACAAAGTGGTGCAGCAGTTCCATTCCATGGAAAGTAAAAAAATTGAAGTTTCTGATTTGAATTCCACGTTGATATTGTTTGACAAGGACAAAAATGAAATTATGGATATTCCGGTAAACCCGGAAAAAATGTTTATGGATACCTACCCGGAGTGGTCGCCCGATGGCGAATATCTATATTTTTGCCGGGCCCGGCAAATTGAACCTGGGTACGACTACCGGGACATCCGATACGATTTGTACCGTGTACATTTTGATGCTGAAACCCGTAAATTTGGCGGTGCAGAACTGGTGTTTGATGCCTCGGCACACTCAAAAAGTGTGTCGTTTCCAAGAGTTTCGCCCGACGGGAAATCGCTGGTTTTTACCTGTCACGATTACGGATGTTTCCCCATCTGGCATAAAGAAGCTGATTTGTATCTGGTGAATCTTGAAAATCTTCAAACCAACAGAATGGATTTAAACAGCGAGTTTACCGACAGTTACCATTCGTGGTCGTCAAACGGAAGGTGGATGGTTTTTAGCAGCAAGCGGGGCGATGGTTTATCCGCGCGCCCGTATATTTCCTATATCGATACAAACGGAAAGGCCGGCAAACCTTTTGTCCTGCCACAGGAAGACCCTGTCTTTTACAGTCGTTTTCTGAAAACATTTAACATTCCTGAATTTGCCCAATCAGAAATTTCCTTTTCGCCGGGTGAGTTGCGGAGGGCAGCCGCAAAAACGCCGGTTCAGGCAAAAATGTCAACCAATTAAAGGTTTGTAAGTCAATGAACATCAAAAACCAAAAAACCAACCTGTTCCTTTTGTATTTTCCCTATTTGTTGTTTTTCGTGTTGGGGGTGGTTTATCTCTACGGGTTTACCGCTTATATTTTTTTCTATCAGGAAAAGGCAGCCTTGTTTCAAACTACTTTTGCCTTTTTTTCTGAAAAAATGCGGCTACCGGGAGGATTTTTGAATTACCTGGGTGAATTTCAAAACGCATTGTATTATTACCCGTTGCCGGGCGCTATTGTGGTTACCCTGGAAACGACCGCCGTTATGATTCTGGTGGCTGCCATCGGGAAAAAAATGACCGGGAAACCGGTTTTTGTGTTGCCTTTTCTTTTGGGCGGAGCGCTGTTTTTTTTGCAAACCCACTATCAGTTCCGGAGTTTGAATGTGTTGGGAATTGTATTGCAGTTACTTTTCTTTTTTCTGACCATCAAAAACGGGGAAGGAAAAACAGCCTGGATTCCCGTGGTTTTATTTCCGCTGAATTATTTTTTGTTTGGCAGCTTTTCATTTCTGTTTCTGGCAATGTTTGTTTTTTGGCTTGTTCAAAACCGGTCGGAACACCGGTGGTTTAAAATAGCCGGGATATTGGTCTGGCAGCTTTTGTTTTTTTATATCGGGAAAGAGTTTGTGTTTTTTCAAACCATCGGCCAGCTTTTGGTTTTTCCCTTTTCTTCAGCAAAAACAGGGGAGCAGGTTCCGTTGTTT
>JAFGDX010000298.1 GCA_016931875.1 Prolixibacteraceae bacterium | reverse complement strand
TCCACCTTTTTCTGAATTTTTTCAAACTGATGAAAAACCGCATTGTATTTTTCCTGCGCAAACAGCTCTTTTCCCAATGCAATATCCTTTTGAATATCGTTAAAATATTCAGTTTTCTGGGCAAATGTTTGATGATGTGTAATAAGCAGGAAAGTAAATAGAATTAAAACCGGTATTGTTTTCATGTTCTTTTTGTTTCTTTTTTCAACTAAAATAAATCCTCAATTTTAATTAAGATTTATTTTTCTTAATAAACTCGGATTAGGGGTAATTTATTTCTCTAAAATAGAAATAAACATTGGCTTGCTGCTTCTTAAACGGTCCCATTTTCTTAACAAGAAACTGTTTATTTCTTTCGTTTATTATACAATGAGTTAAAAAATTTAGGTCTATCTTCGGTTACAATTTGGTATTTATGGAGAAAAACAAGGTTATTGAGTTGGTTGGTGCCGATATTTATCAGCGGGAAAATAAAATTCTTTCGGAAGTGAACCTTTCGGTTAAGGAAGGTGAATTTGTGTATATCATCGGGAAAGTGGGAACCGGCAAAACCAGTTTGATAAAAACCCTGAATGCCGAAATTCCTTTGATAAAAGGGCTTGGAATGGTGGCCGGAATATCACTGGAAAATCTGAAAAACAAAGAGGTGTACTTACTGCGCCGGAAACTGGGAGTGGTGTTCCAGGATTTCAGGTTGCTTACCGACCGAAATGTATTTGAAAACCTGGCGTTTGTTTTGCGGGCCACCGGATGGACGGATAAAACCAAAATTGAACTTCGTATTGAAGAAGTGCTTGAAAAAGCTGGGGTGGCTGATAAAATAAAAAAAATGCCGCACCAGTTGAGTGGGGGAGAACAACAGCGGGTGGTAATTGCCCGAGCCATTTTAAACGACCCCTTGCTTTTGCTGGCAGATGAACCCACCGGAAATCTTGATCCGGAAACTTCAGAGGAAATCCTGGATTTGTTTATCCGGTTGAATGATGCGGGGAAAACAGTGCTGATGGCTACGCACGATTATGCGGTTATTGCCAGAAAACCGGCGCGTACCCTGGTTTGTGCTGCCGGTGTGCTAAACGATTCGGAAACCAACCAAACCATGGTTGATTTTGAAAGCATGCTGGATGCCAATTAATTTTGCAAACAGTTTAACTAAATCTTTCAAATATTTCCAGTAATACCTTCTCCTCCTTTTCCCATACCAAATCTTTGGCTGCCTTTTTCAGATTGGTTTTCCAGGTTTTTCTTGCGTTTTCATCCAGTAAGGCTTTGTTAATCTTTTCCGTCAGTACGGCGGGTTTCAGCGACGGGGTGATTTCGCCAATCCGGTAGTGTTCAACAATGGCGGCCATTTCGGGTAAATTGGTTACCAACACCGGAACGTGTGCCTGTATATAATCAAACAATTTATTGGGAAGCGTAAAACGGTAGTTCAACCCGAGGTCCTCTTCAACCGAAAGACCGAGATCGGCTTGCGGAGTGAGTTGGCTAAGTTCTTCAATACTCAGCCGGCCGGTGAATTCAACTTTGTGTTGCAGGTTTTCGTTTTGTACCAGTTGTACCAGTTCGTGTTTTATATCGCCGTCGCCGGCAATAATCAGTTTGGCGCCATCAATGTTTTTCATGGCCATAATTACCTGTTGTAACCCGCGGCCCACATTTACAGCTCCCTGGTACAAAATGATTTTTGGTTTGTTTTCAGTTTTTTGGGCGGGTTGCTGACTGGCTGAAAGAGGCACATTTCGCACCACACGAAAATCGGTTCCGTATTTTTGAGAATACACTCGGGCAATTGAATGGCAAACCGTGTATGCAAGTGGTATTTTCGGAACCATCTTTTTTTCCAGCCACTCCCACGTTTTTTGTATGCGTGGCCGGTTTATCAGTTCGGGCACCTGGGTAAAATATTCGTGGCTGTCGTACACCAGCGGTTTGTTTTTTATTTTTGAGGCCAGAAAATTTGCGGGCAGCGAATCCAGGTCGTTGGCAAGCAAAACATCGGTTTTTGAAAACAGGAGAAAACAAAACAGGCGGAGATTAAAACAGGCATAAAAAAGCGGGCCTTTTTCAAACCACAACCTAAACCGGCGGGTTTTGTATTCGCGCGGCTGCAGCGGCAAACTTGTTTTTCGCTTCCGCCCAAGCAGTAAAATATCAAATCCGGTATTACGGAGCGATGTACAAACTTTATGCACGCGGTTATCCGAAACCAGATCGCTGGTTACTGAAACAATGATTCGTTTTTTTGCTGATTGTATCACAGTGATTTTTTTCTTCCTTGTAAAGATAGAAACTTTACTTTTCTGAAAATATTTTCAAACACTGTTGTCCGGTTAAAAAGTAATATAAAGATGAGATTCTTCACTTCATTCCATTACGTTCAGAATGACAGCAGGTTAAGTTGGCACGGGCATTTGGGAGGGGTGGTTTTGCGGCTTCGTCGCAAAACCACCCCTCCCAAATGCGAAAGTATCCAAGAACCTGTCATTGGCATGCGAAGCGAGGAATCTCATAAAATTAACCGGACAGTATTGATTTT
>JAFGDX010000297.1 GCA_016931875.1 Prolixibacteraceae bacterium | reverse complement strand
GAATAGGTGGACTCCCACATTCCGCCATACGGAAACGACCACACCCAAACTTCATGAATTTCCCCCTTATCGCGCATTTCTCCAAAACCATAATGTTCAATAAATGCCTTGTAATCGAAGGTCGTGCCCCGTTCTTTCAATGTTTTCCATTCGGGTTCACCCAGGTATTTCACCACATCGTTCAGGGTAAATAATTGGTTACTGTCTTTAAATCTTGAAAAGAAAATGCTGTCGTCGAAAACTTCAACAATCTCGTATTTTATAACTCCGTTACTCACCGCCTGCAAGGTATCGGCATACGAAGAAGTCAACTCCCAGGGGTCATTCCAAATGTAATTCCGGCCGGGAGTTTTAAAAAATTCATGCATCCGTTTATCGGTCCCGGGAACAACAGGATCCTGGATAACCACGGCCACTTTCACTGTTATCGTTTCAGCTTTCCCATACTCAGCGGCAACTTTCTCCCGGCCGCAGGAAAAAAGCACAAAAGCTGAAATAATAAAAAGCGCCCCGGAAAGCATTCTTCCGGCTTTAAAATATTTCGAAAAATTTTTCATGATTAACGTTGGATTTAAGTTGGATTTGTATTTCATTTTATGGTGTTAACGGGTATAATCAATCCGGATACTTTGAATCCCGGCAAGTTTACCCGGCTTCGGTTTCATTTTTAATTTCAGGGCACTGCAATTCAACGGAGCTGCGGGATGCACCATGTTAAACTGTTTTTTGAAAGTTGAATAATGGTCGGTGGCATAAATTTGAAAAGGTTGCCAGGTGTTTCCTGAGCGGAATTCCAGTTCCCACTCTTCCGGCACCAGGCAATCTGTTCCGTTGTCGTGCCAGTAAACCGAAAAGCTTTGAACCTCTTGTTCCGGATTGCATGGAATCTCCACCCACGGATTTTCATCGGTCGGGCAACTCACCCACTGCGGTTCAGCGTTTTCCTGCGGAATTTTACTGCTGATTTCCATTTCCGAAGTATTTTGGGCTGAACAGGATACGATTACCTGGTGAAGCGTAACTTTATCATTGCCAGCGATCATACGTGTTTCATTATTCACAGAAGAACTTTGGGGAAGCCAAACCGCCATGGAACCCTGTCCCCGGTTGTTCCACGCAAAATAAGGGACAAGTTTCAGGCTCGATTCTGCTTTTCCTTCGGAAGTGATATGAATCACTGGCACAGAAACCTGGACGATATTGGCAAGTTCACCTTCTGAAAAAATATTTTCCCTGATTTCAGATGTTGAAGAAGGTTCGGCCACAGCAAAATTTAAAACCGCATCGCCATTGTCAATTTCTTCGGCACAGTAAACCAGTGGTCCACGGGTAATTGCGACCCTGTTCCGGTTCTCTTCTACCAAATCGATACTTGTATTGTATTTGACAGTTATTGGTAAAGATAATTCCACAATGTCACCCTTTTCCCATCTGCGATTAATCCGTGCAAAACCATCTTTTATTTTCAGTTTAATTTTTTCCCCGTTTATTTTGATTACAACAAGTGATTCAGCGTTGTTTAAATAGGAATACAATTCCCCCGGAACAAATTGTTTCCCGCTCCATGTGGGAATTCGTAAATTCATTATAAAACGTGTAGGTTTATCCGGTGAAATTTCAAAACGAACATTCCCTTCAAACGGATATTTTGTGATTTGCCTGATGTTTACATTACTGCCCTTAACCGGAATGGAAGTGGCCGAACCCATATAAAGGCCGGTGTAAATGTTGTTTTCGTCATACGTGTAGGCCATTCCCGAAACCTGCGGAATAAGCCGTGCAATGTTGGTGGGACAGCAAGCCGTGGAAAACCATGGCGAACGGCCCGGGTTTCCAAAGTTGTAAGGATTCTCGCCGTCAAATTCCAGCGGATTCACATAATGAAAATTGTTCCCGCTCATGCTCACCCCAGCCAGCGAATTGTTGTAAAGCGCTACCTCAGCAACATCGATATACCGCGCATCGCCGGTAAGCAAAAACATCCTGAAATTAAAAAACACATTACCCACCGATGCGCAGGTTTCATTGTAAGCGCCGGCATTTGGCAACTCGTATTCGGCGCCAAAACCTTCAATTCCATGCACTGCACCCAGACCGCCGGTAATGTGCATGCGGGTGTCCATAATATTTTGCCAGATGCTGTTTAAAGCTTCCGTGTATTCATCGGTTTTTAACAACGACTGTACTTCGGCCATGGCAGAATAGAGGTAAGCAGCCCGCACGGCATGGCCCACCGGTTCGCGCTGCTGTGCTACAGGCAGGTGTTGCTGCGAATAGGTTGCCGACATTACACCTTTGCCTTCAGGATTGTAGGTAACGCCCCGGATATCCAGAAATTTTTTGGCCATATTCAGATAGAGCGAATCGCCGGTTACCCTGAAAAGTTTAATGAGTCCCAGTTCAATTTCTTCGTGCCCCGGAGCCTGGTGAACCGGCTTTCCGTCGTTGTAATTTTCATTGCCTTCGAAAAACACCTTGTTGATGTGCCGGGCATTTTTTTCGGCAATGTCCAGCCAGTTTCTTTTTCCGGTTGCCTGGTAATAAGCTACTGCTGCTTCGTACATGTGCCCCATGTTATACAATTCGTGGCTGTGCAGAACAAACGAATAAGGCTTGTCGCCCATTCCTGCGCCGCCCCAGGGGTCGTACCGGTCTTTTACGCCAACGGTATGGGCCACGTAAAGGTAACCGTCTTCTTTTTGTGCATCGCCAATAATCTGAATGATGCTATCCATTTTGACTTCGAGGCTTTTATTTTGTTCCAGCATGAGAATGTAAGCTGCTCCCTCCATTACTTTATACAAATCGGAAGAAAGATAGCGGTGTGCGAAGGGAAGTTCATCCGGGATTCCTTTCAGGAAGTTGCCAGTGCGCCGGAGATTCTCAACAGCATTTTGTGTTTTTTCAAAAGCGAAAGGAACCAATACTTCCGACTGCGTTTTCAGGCGCGGATACCAAAACTTGTCCTCTAATTTAACCTGATAAAAAGGAACAGGATTTATGAGGTGACTTTTTTCAGGTTTTCGATCGTAACATCCCGCGAGAAAAAAAACTCCGGATATAATAACATAGATTAATTTCCTCATTGTATTGATTTTCAGCGGAAATCCATATTCACCGCTAATTTAAAAAAACTAAGGATTTTAAACCAAACAGAATTTAACCCTCAGTTTTGGAGAAAGATTCTTTTCCTTTATTCAATTTAGCTGCTTATATACCGACTGTTATACCTGGCAATAAAATTTCATATTTATTTTCAAATTGAATTTGTCTTCACTCTGCCAGAAAATGCAGCCAGTATATATAGAAAATGCAATGCCGGAACTGTCTTTAAAAAGAAAGTCCCGGCAAAATTTACTATTGTAAGATAATATTTACATACGTATGACCATCGTTTAACAACATATAAGGAGTTTCCTTGATAACTGAAATATCGTTGGTTTCAGCCTTGACGAAAAATATTCCGGGTTCTTTAAGCTCTTCCTCAGTAAAAACTGCCTTTCCATCTGTGTCTGTAGAAACTGTAGCAATTGCGTCGGTATTATTTGTGGCATTGTCCGCCGATTTATAAATTGTTACTGTGGCTCCGCTCAGTTTGTTCCCGTCTGGATCAGAGACTAAAACATGAAGTTCAGGTGGCGTTACGGAAATTGTATCAAAAACCAAATCTCTTTCACAGGATGCGAAAAACAGAATTAATGCAACAAATACTATTAATTTTTTCATTGTTCTCAATTTTTAAAGTTATACATATTTACATTTCACTTCCCGGTGCGCCTCCAAAAGTATACACAGGTTGGCCATGCCGATTTAGCTCAGGTGCCGGAATAGGGAAATGATAAGCTGTTCCGGGCAACAAAAGTCCCTGTCTGCGTTTGTCAAAAAATCCCAAATGAGCCCAAACGAGGTCACATTCTACATATCTTTCATAAAACATTTTTTCCATTAAATCGGAGTCACCATCGGTTGCAGCGGGTAATTCACCTGCAGCTACCCTGGTATTATTTATGAATTCAGCGGCACCCGCTTTTCCCTGGCGCAATTTTGCCTCAGCAAGATAAAGGTCGTTTTCGGCTTTCAGAAAATGCCCGATATAACCTTCTCCTGCATCAATCACATCGTAATATCTCCAGTATTTGTATTCGCAGCGGATGAAATACCCGTATCCAGCACGTGTTACCCTGCTCCAGCCCCACCATTGGTCGCTGATTTCATCCCATTTGAAATATTTTTCCAGACGGGCATCCGGACAGTTGGTTACTTCGCCCAAGCGATTTACACCTTCAGGCCAGGGGTATTGAGCTGCAGGGTCTTCCGGCGCCATCTGATTGATTAACCACTGGTTCGCGCGTATCCATCCCCAATTGTACAAGCCCAGGTAGTTTGCGCCCTCATCGCGGGTCATTACTTTTCCCCGCCATCCTTCTTCATATAAAACGTTAAAGTCCTGTTGAAAGCCTTTTGAGGCGTACTGTTCTACTTTTGCCCAATCAGTTTGTTCATTTTCTGCAGTCGTCCGTGCATTTTGTACCAAAAAACGGGCGGCCATTGAATTGGCAAACTGCAATAACGTTGTTTTATTAAAGTTCACTCCCGGAATTACTGCCTGATAATCTTCATCAACGGGGTCGTTTTCAATCAGGGCTATTGCTTCATCCAGTTTGCTTATCGCATAATCCATCACTTCTTTATAGGATTTTGTATTGGCAACATAATCAAATGTAAGTGCATCATGTTCGTCGGTAAATAAATAAGCCTTATCATATAGCAAAGCGATGTTACCGTAAAGCAATGCCTGAATAATTGCCACGTGGGCTTTGGCGCGCGGAAGGTAATTTGTACCGTTCAACACCAGTTCGTAATCCGGGTCGTTCAGAATCTGAGATAGTTTAACAACGGTTCCGATTCCTGAATAGAAATTATACCACGCACCAAAATTGATTACAATAACAGGATCGGGGTGCTCGTCGTTAAATAACGGTTGACGCGGACGATACCACATCGTGCCCGACCCCCACCCGGCGGTTCCGCTTGAAAACAAATCGGCATTACAAAATCCGATAGACGGACTGGCAGCAATGGCGCCATTGTACCATGTATTATAACCATTCTTTAAAAGGGCATAAAATTCTTCTGGAATATAGAGGTCTTCAATATTCGGCTGATTTTCATTTCTTACATCCAGGCTGTCAAAGGTATCCTCGCAGGAAAACATAACAAAAGCCATGGCAATGAATAGTGTATATATTATTTTTTTCATTTTTCTGATATTTAGAAAGTTAATGTCAGTGAGCCACTAATCGTCTTATAAATTGGATAAGCGTCGTTTGAATCGAACCGGAATGCATTAGAGTCGACTCCTTTTGAAGGTTCGCTTTTTCCGGTTTCAGGATCATATCCCGGGTAACGGGTAAATGTAAAAAGATTTCGTCCTATAACGCTTATCCTCATATTTTTAATAAAATCGTTTAAGAAGGTAGGTTCAATATTGTAACTCAAAGACAATTCTCTGATTTTTAAAAAGGTTGCATCAAAAGCCAGTACATCATTATCCCAGCCGAGGATTCCGCCAGCCTGTCCATTATTTTCATAATATCCCATAGGCTTCACTTCGTTCCATGGTAAACCTGACTGATCGAGCAGTTTTGGGTCAGTAGTATATCTAACGGAGTGGTTATATACCTGCCCGCCCTGCTGCCAGGAAGCCAATAAGTAGAAGGTAAAATTTTTCCACTGAAGCGTGGAAGACAGGTTCATGTTAAAGTCTGGATTAAAATCTGCTGAAGGCAGCGCTACTATATTCCCGTTATCGTCTTTAATTTTTACCGGTTTTTCATTCACTGTCCCAATGGCTTCTCTTTCCACAACAAAACCCTGGTTATTGACAACAAAAAGCTCATCAACTGTTTTTCCTTCCGGCACCTGATTCATCACCTCGTCAAGCGACCGCGCAAATTTATCAAGATAGAGTACTCCGAAATTGATTCCTTCTTCAATTCGGAAACGGGTCCCATTCAACATATAAGGAGTAGCGTTCAATTCGGTGATCTTTTGTCTTACTCGGTCAAAAGTTACCGACATGTCCCAATTCAGCGCCTCTCTTTTAATGACGTTGTATCCTAAGGTTGCTTCAAACGATGTTGACTTAATTGTACCGGCATTTTGCCATTGAAAGGCTGCTCCGGAAAGCGGAGAAACCGGAACTTTCAAAATCTGGTCGGTATTTTTTGCGTCAGAATAAGTCACACTCAAATTAAACCTGTTAAGAAAGTAAATATCCGTTCCTACTTCAAATTCTTTTGAAAAGGACGGCTTTAATTGCTTGTTTCCCAAGGTTTCCATATTTCCAGGCACCCCATTCACCAGAGAAAAAACTTCATATTGTGCATCAAAAGGTGGTCTTAACCCGGCAATCCCGTAGGATGCTCTGAGTTTCCACTCATTAATATTGTTCATAGCAAAATCTTCGGTAATCCTCCACGCCGTTGAAACACGGTAGAAGGTTTGCCATCTTACATCAGAGCCGAATAATGAAGAGGCGTCGCGCCGGATTAGCGCATCTACAATATACTTGTCTTTATAATCAACTGCGGCAATTGAAGCGTAGTTGTAGGCTATACTTTTTAGTACACTGGAAGAAGCGCTTTGATTGGCACTCAAGTCTACCGAAGTTACCCCTTTCCCACGGACACCGAGTTCATTGCCGCCGGCGAAAAGAGTACTGAAATTTGATTCTTCGTAAAGAAATTGTCCTTTTAACCGTGTATTAAAATTTCCATATCTTTTAAAGAACGAAGCTTCAATGGTCACCACTTCTTCCTTGTTATTCCAGCTGTTACGGCTGATATAACCATTATCTTCAGTCAAATCAGTCCTGAGTTTTCCTTTAGGCGAGAGATAGAATCCTTCGCCTGTGTTACGGGTTGTACCGTATGATCCTTCAAATAAAAGAAAACTGGTTGGGGCAAAGGTTAATCCGGTAAACGAGATTAACTTCTGTTCCTCGCTTTTGTTGATGGTATTTGCAATTTCATAAAGCGGGTTGGGATTTCCTGAACTCAGTTTATTTACATTTACCTTATAAGGCGTTCCGTCTTCATTAGGTAATGTTAAATCAGCATCGGGGTCGCTTCGTAACAACTGACCAAAAGCTCCCGATGCCCTGTTATCTGAATGTGATTGTGTAAAAAGATTCGATGTGGTTAATTTCCACTTGTCATTAATCTGATAGTCAAGATTTATTTTAAAGTTGTTTCTGGAATTTCCTTCAACCATTTTTACAATTCCCTGCTCTTTCATGGATTGTAATGACGCATAAACCGACATTTTTGAATCTGCCGAATTTCCTTTTAGTGCCAGGTAATTCGACATGTATCCACCAGGGTTAAAAAACTGGTCGATATGGTCGTACACTTTGGGGTATAAATTATCCATTACATGGTCAGGCGAAGGTTCTGAGGTAACCTCACCATTTTCAATAATCCTATTGGTAGCAACAGAACGTTCGGGAATAAAGCCGATAAAACTTTCACCCGCCTCCATACGGTAATCAACCTGGAAATCACCTGCGCGCATTGAATTCCCCCGTTTTGTTATAATACTAACCACACCGTTTGCAGCACGCGAGCCGTACAATGAAGAGGCTGCTGCGCCTTTCAGCACCTCGATGGAAGCAATGTCTTCCGAGTTGACATCCGACAAGCCAAGTTCGGTTTGTACACCGTCAATAATAATTAATGGATTTGAACTTCCAAAAATGGTTTTTACTCCTCTCAGCTGAATGTCAGACGATGCCCCGGGTGCCCCGCTCGTTTTGGTGATTCTTACACCGGCTACCTTTCCCTGGATGGCCGATGCCGCATCAATAGCAGGAACCTGTTCAAGACTTGCCGAGCTTATTTTTTCAATTGCGAACCCAATTTTAGCTTTAGGAGTACCGCTTGCAACACCTGTTACAATAACATCAGCCAACCCCACAGTTTCAGGAGAAAGTTCTACATTTATGGTTCTTTGATTTGCCACTTCTATTTCCCGGGTAGTCATTCCCACAAACGAAAATACAAGGATGGCGCCATCAGGAATATTAGCCATTGTATAATTCCCGTCAACATCGGTAACCGTACCTTTTGTTGTGCCTTTTACAACAACTGTTACACCGGGAAGCGGCTGGTCGGTTTCATCAGTAACTTTACCGGTTACAGTATTTTGCTGTTGCGAAAAAACTGAGGATTTTTCTGTATTTGCTTTAACCGGGCTTAGCAGAATCAGGTTGTCTTCCAAAACTTTATAATTAATATTCCGGCCCGCAAATATTTCGTCCAGTATTTGCTCAACAGTTAAGTCCCTGATGTTCACAGAAACACGCCGCTCCACATCCACCTGTTCGTTTTGATAAAAGAATCGGAAGTTGCTGTTTTCTTCAATTTTTCGAAGAACATCGACTATCTGATCATTCTCGGCCTTAAAATTAAATTTTGTAGCCTGAGAATAGACTGTGGCTGAAACCTGCATCAGACAAACAAAATAAAGAATTGCCGTAAGTTTCATAATTCGTAATACTTTTTGCCAGTACCGGTTTTCAAGCACCCGTACTTTTTCATTTTTTTTCATAAATTTGATTGTTTTTAATTAAACACTATTGGTGTTACAGCACCATATTTTTTGTAAGAGCCGGTTGATGTTACAGCATCGGCCGGTTTTTCTTTCGTTAGCTTTTTAGTTCATATTGTGCCTCCTTTTAATTTTTATAAATATGAATTTCCTGACCGTCAATTTTATATTGAATGGGTATAGTATGTTTTATGATTTCCAGAATTTCAAGAATTGATTCGTTTTTAATTGTTCCCGTATAGTGATAGTTTAAAATATCCGGATTATCAACTTTGATTTCTACTCCGTATTTACGTTCCAGTAAAATAATCAGGTCGCCAAAGCTCATTTTCAGGAACATTAATTTGTTGTCCTTCCATGATGTAAAAAGTTTTGTATCCACCTCTTTAATAACCATTTCTTTTGAATTCTTATTAAATACCAGCTGTTCTCCGGGAAGTAAGGTGATTTCCTTCTCCATCTTCAGATTTTCCGACGAGCTGATTTTAACTTCTCCTTCTTCCAGAGTAGTTGTAATTTCCGAATCAGCTTCATAGGCCTTCACATTAAAATTTGTACCGGTTACCCTAACCAGATAATAAGGAGTATGCACAACAAATGGTTTTTTGGGGTTTTTCTTTACATCAAACCAGGCTTCTCCTTTTAAAAATACTTCCCTTTTGTTTTGCTTTGTCTCCGGAGAGTATCTCAATTCAGACCCGGCATTCAAATATACCAGCGTACTGTCGGCCAGGATCATTTGAGACACGGAACCTTTGGGCGCGACGGATGTAATAAACAGGGAATCCTGTTTTGCACCGTATTTTACCACCAGCCCTCCAATTAAAACACCTAATACCAGAATTGCAGCAAAACGGTAAAAAATCTGCATATTCGTATTAAAACTGAAAATATTGGATTTAACTTCTCCTGAAACTTTTAAAAGAAATCTCGACCATTCGGTTTCGGTTTCTGCTATCCGGGAAGCATCGGCAACAGAAGCCTCCCATAAATCTTTAATTTTGGCATAATATCCCGCATTCTCATCTGACCGCGAAACCCATTCACTCAGTCTTTTTAGTTCCCCGCCTTTTAGCTCCCCATCCAAATGGGCAATAATTAAACGTTTTATTGATCTTTTTGAATCCATTCAATTTCCTTTCTGATAGGTAAACACTTCAGGATGCAACTCCCCTACCTTTGTAATTAAATTTTTATAATTTGCTGAACAGGATAAACAGAATAAGTCCCAGGTATTCAGACAATTCAGCCCGAAGAACAGTCAATGCCTTTGATATGTGTTTCTCCACCATTTTCACAGATATTCCCAGTTTATCGGCAATTTCCTTGTTTTTTAGAAAATTGCGGCGGCTTAACCGGTATACCTCACGGCATTTTTCAGGCAACGATTCGATAATTCTTTCCATTTTCTCTTCTATTTCCTGCTCCAGCAAACTGTTCACCGGGTCGTCTTTGGCTGCATAAAACTGTCTCTCACGCGAGCCGATTTCAAAGGCAATTTCTGCTTCAACCGAATGTTTGATATTTAAATGGCGGTGATGATTCAAACAACTGTTTCGTACAGTCTGGAAGAGATAAGCCTTGGGTGATTCAATTGTAGAAAGGAGTTCAGCTTTTTCCCAAAGTTTCAGAAATGCATCCTGAACAAGATCCTGCGAAATCTGAAGATCGCCGGTAAATTTATTGGCAAATAAAACCAGCCGGCCATGGTATTTGAAAAACAATTTCTGAAACGATTTCAGTTCTTGTTGTTCTGTTTCTGAATATCTTATTGGTTTTTTGACCTTCATTTAAATGATATCTCGGCGGAAACAAACTTAAACAAATCAGGTAATTCATGCAACCATTGTTCATTATTTTGAAGATACCCAATAAACCTTTGTTATAAAAATTGCGTGTGGCTTTAATTTAAACCAACCAAAATGCTTTACAATGATATTTTACACAAAGAGTGACGCAGAACAATCATGCGGGCAACATTTTCACAAAAATTCAACCAAAAATCAGGTAGCCAACTCTGTACAAAAAGCGTATTATATGTGTATTGTAGTATCCAGAGACCGGTTAAATCCAGCACCAACTAAACTGCAGCCGAAGTGGCAACACGATACGGGCAGATTCTGTTGAATTAAATCGATACATTTTTCAGTTATTGGTTACTTCTAAATTATGGGCAGTTCTTAATTAATATTTAAAATTGAGAGGATTAAACAGAATCAAAATACTACTTTAAATATTGCTTTTTGAAATTATCACTTTTCATTTTTGCTTTTTTAAAAAAAGCAAAATGGAACGATTAATAAAAATATCGCAAAGAAAAACCGTTACTGTAAAAACGGATTTTAAACGCTTCTTATACACAGAAATCGACGGGAACCAGCCATTGACCATTATTACCGGTCACCGTGGCGCAGGAAAGACAACCCTGATGTTACAGCGTGTATATATAGAATAATTTTTGTCGGATGAATAATTGGGGTTGGTTTGCCCGATTAGTCAAAAAGCATTCATTATGGTTTTGTTTTTTCACATTGAATAGACCCCTGTTTAGCCTTTGAATCCTGATGATCCGAAATATAATCAACTGCACGTTGTGCCAAACCGGAAGCAGAAACAATAAACTTATTAT